>NZ_JBHLZP010000284.1:0-10723 GCF_042429965.1 Actinoallomurus acaciae | reverse complement strand
GCTCGCCGGCCAGGGCGCCGATCGGCAGCCGCCCGGCGACCCGGCGGGACGCCTCGAGGATCGGCGGGCTCATCCGGCGGCAGGCGCGCAGCGAGACGACGGGAGCCTCTTCGCCGGTGAGCGTACGGAACCGCTGCGGGAACTCCAGGATCCCGGTCACGTCGGCGCCGCGGAAACCGTAGATGGACTGGTCGGGGTCGCCGACGACGATCAGCTCGGCGCCGCCTCCGGCGAGTTGCCGCAGGAGGTGCTCCTGAGCCGGGTCGGTGTCCTGGTACTCGTCGACGAGGATGACGTCGTACGCCGAGCGCTCGCGCCGGCGCACGTCCTCCAGGGTCAGCAGCCCGGCGGCGGCGCGCACCAGCTCGGCGTAGTCGTAGGCCATCACCGGGTCGACGTCGAAGCGCTCGTCGTAGCGGTGCAGGAACCGGCCCGCGGCGTACCAGTCGTCGCGGCCCCTGGCGCGCCCGAGCCTGACCAGCTCCTCGGGGCCGAGGCCCCGCTCGCCGGCGCGCAGGATGAAGTCGCGCAGCTCCTCGGCGAACCCGCGGGTCTTCAACGTCTCGTGCAGCCGCCGCGGCCAGACCCGCGCGCCGTCGGCGACCTCGCCCTGGAGCAGGCGGCGCACCTCCAGCAGGTGCTCGGGCCCGGACAGCAGCCGGGGCGGCGCCTCGTCGGCGAGGACGGCCTCGCGGTTCAGCAGGGCGTACGCGTAGGAGTGGAAGGTCAGCGCCAGCGGCGTACGCGTGGTGCGGCGCAGCCGGGCCGTGATGCGCTCGCGCACCTCGCCGGCCGCCTTGCGGCCGAAGGTCAGGACCAGGACCCGCTCGGGGTTCACCCCGCGGTTCTCGATGCGGTCGACCACGGTCTCCACGATCGTGGTCGTCTTGCCGGTGCCGGGCCCGGCCAGCACGAGCAGCGGCCCGCCGGCATGCTCGACGACCCGCCGCTGGTGCTCGTCGAGCACGGGCGGGAGCGCCTGCGCCGGTCCGGCGCGTCGCACGAGTCGGTAGGAGGCTGCTGACACAACATTCGATTCCAGCAGATGATCGGGACTGCACTGGCCAAGACGCACGCATGTCACGAATGTTGCCGTTGATTCTTCTTCGTTCCGCCCGATGATCGCCCAGGTACTTGCCCGGGGCGGCGCCGATGATTTACTTTTCAACTATCGGCCGGAGGTGAGGGACTTGATCGATCTGGACGCCATCGCGGCGGAGCGGGCCCGTCTGCGACAGGAGCACCTGCACGCCGAACGGCCGCCCAGCTCGGCGCGCGGCCTGCACCACGCGGCACTGCTGTCCTCCGACGTCGAGCGGACGATCCGCTTCTATCAGGACCTGCTGGAGTTCCCGCTCACCGAGATCGTCGAGAACCGCGACTACCAGGGCTCGAACCACTTCTTCTTCGACATCGGCAACGGCAACCTGCTGGCCTTCTTCGACTTCCCCGGCCTGGACCTCGGCCCGTACGCGGAGGTACTCGGCGGCCTGCACCACGTCGCCATCTCGGTCACCCCGCGAACCTGGGAACGCCTGCGGGCCAAGCTCGACGCGGCCGGCGTGCCGTACCAGACGGAGAGCGGAACCTCGATCTACCTACACGATCCCGACGGAGCGCGACTGGAACTCCTCGCCGATCCCCTCGGCGAGATGTACGGCAGCAAGGTCGTGTGACGCAAAGCGCCTCTTCGTGCCTTCGCCGGACAACTTCGCCGCATACCTTCGCCGACCGGTTATCCACAGCCGACGGAAGAAGCCTTCCCGACCGGAACCACCGCGCTGGACAATGGAAGTGGGCTGGCGCCCCCTGGGCGGGCGGGGAGTGTCCACGGCACGCCGGGCGCATCTGCGGGAGAGCTGTCTGCGGCGGGCCACGCATACCTGCGACGCCACACCCCTGTAACCGACCGGGCGCCCGCAGAAACCAAGCGCATCCACGACGGGGCCCGCCCTGCGGCAGGCCGAACACACGACCCCCCCGCAACCAACCAGACACCCACAGAAACCAGACACATCCACAACAGAACCCACCTACGGCGGGGACAGACACAACACCCCTGCAACCAGCCAGGCCCCTACAAAAACCACCACGTCTCCGGCGGGACGTGTCTACTGCGGGCCTGACACATCCGCAGGGCGAAGTCCCCGTGACCAGCCCAAACGCCTGCGGGGCTAAACGCCGTCCCAGCGGGCGCGGCGCATGTCGACGCGTTGGCCGCGTAGCGGGGTGCCCTCGGCCTCGTAGTGGCGGTACGCGTGCTCAACGTGGCTCATCGGCAGCGAGCCGTCGGCGCGGATCACCCGCCACCACGGCACGCCGCCTCCCCACACCGCCATCACGCGGCCGACCTGGCGGGGGCCGCCCTCGCCGAGGTACTCGGCGATGTCGCCATAGGCCATGACGCGGCCGGGCGGGATCCGCTCGACCAGGTCGAGCACCCGCTCGGCGAACTCCGTCGGCTCACCCATCATGTCCGGCCTCCGCGTCGGCGTTCCCACGGCCTCGGATCCGCAGGATGAGAAGTGTCGTGGTGATCAGCGCGCCGGCGAGGCCGAACAGGGCCGCGACCCCGATCCAGCCGCCCAGGATGATCAGGCCGGGTGGGTGGTGCTCGACCTGCACCGGGTCGATCGGGCCGCTGTCGAACCGGCCGGGAGTGTCGGTCGTCGCGTCGCGGTAGCCGCTCAGCTTGGCCGCCGCGGTGAGGGCCGCGGCCGCGTCCACCTCGCCGAACCCGACCAGCTCGTCCCAGCCGCCCGCCGGGCGGTGGCGCGCGCTCGTACTGATCGCCTGGGCCACGAGGGCAGGCGCCATGTTCGGATATTTCGCCCGTACCAGGGCCGCCACGCCGGAGACGATCGCGCCCGCCTGGCTGGTGCCCTCGCCGACCCAGTAGCTGTCGCCCGGTCCGGCGCCGACCACTCCCGTGCCGGGCGCCGCGACGAGCACGCTCGCGTTGCGATCGGAGAACTTGGCCGGCGTGCCGTGACGGTCGACCGCGGCCACGCCGATCACCCCGGGGAACGCCGCCGGGTAGGACAGCCGGACGATCCCGTTGCGGTCGACCTTCTTGGAGCTCTTGGAGTCGCCGTCGTTGCCCGCCGAGGCGACCACGACGATGCCCTTCGCGATCGCGTACGCCACGGCGGACCGCTCCGGCTCGGACGCGTTCGGGCCGCCGAGCGACATGTTGATCACGTCGGCGCCGTGGTCGGCCGCATAGCGGATCGCCTTGGCCAGCGAACTCCGGTATTCCGGTCGGTCGCGGAAGGTCTTGTAGCCGGGCTCGTCGGGGTCGGCGATCGTACGGACGGACAGGACGTGGGACTCGGGCGCGATCCCGATCATCCCGGCGCCGGAGCCGTGCCCGTGCCCGGCGATCAGCGAGGACATCCACGTGCCGTGGAGCCGGCCGGGCTTCGGCGCGACGGAGTGGATGAGGTCGGGGCCGGTGGTGACCGACCCGGCCAGGTCGGGATGCGAGCCGTCCACGCCGCTGTCGAGTACGGCGACGGTCACGCCCTTGCCCTTGGTGACCTTCCAGGCGTTCCCGGCGGAGACCGCGTCGAGCACCCACTGCTCACGGTCGCGGATGTCGTCCGCGTGTGCCGTACGGGGGCCGCAGAGCGCGGGACCGGCCGCCGCCGTCAGGGCCAGGACGAACGCGGTCGCCCGCCGCAGGGAGCTCCCGGGCACCCCATGCCCTGCCACGCGGGTCCCCGTACGGCGCCTCAGCACGTCCACTCCCGTTTCTGCGAGCAGTCGGGCTGGGCGCGTTGCGCGAGGGCGTCGACGATGTTGCCGCCGATCTCGGGTACCAGCAGGAAGGCGGTGGTGTGCTTCTTGCGCACGGCCGCACCGGGCCGCCCGTCGGTCTGCCCGGCGACGGTGAGCACGACGTACGGCCCGGCCTCGCCCGCGGCGGCGTACTGCCGGGAAGCGTCGTCGAACCGGGCGGCGATGGTCTTGGGGAAGGGCAGGGCGCGGAGGGTGTCGCCGGGATCGGTCGGGTCGGGCGGCATCAGGGCGTCCTTCGCGGCCAGCGCGGCGGACTCGTCGGTCACGGCCGCGACCCCGACGGTGAGGACGATGCCCTGAAGCTGGTCGACGTAGGTGGCCCGCAGCAGGGCGCGGCAGCCGTAACGCTTCAGGATCGCGGCGGACCGGACGGCGATGCCGCTGTCACACCCGGTGCCGGACGCGATCCCGACGCGCCGGGCCTGCTCGACGCCGCCCTGTTCGGAGGTGTACGGGACGGTTTCGGGAAAGATGCGCTCGGCCGGCCAGGTACGCCAGCGGTCGCGCACCTCCTGGGTGGCCGCCTGGTACATCTCGCCGGCGGTCGGTTTGCGGTGAAACTCCCAGTACACGCGTCCGGTGGCGAGGGCCCCCACGGCCAGGTAGCCGACCGCGGTGACGATCGCCACGACGAGCCACAGCCTGCGACGCGCGTGCCAGGGCGTGGGTTCGGGAGGCGGCTCCGGGAACTCCGCGCCAGGCCCGCGCCACGACCCGGACGAACCCGAGCCGGGGACGGGCCAGCCGGGCCCGGAGCTTTGCGCCATATCCGCTTAGGTTACTTGGCCATCCTGACGTTCCCGGTCCCCGGAGCCGACCCGATTCGACCGGCCACAACCCTTTCGTACGCCCCGAACCCTCGTCGCTCGGCCCGATCCGGCCGGTCGCCTCGACAGGGTTCCCGGAAGGGCGCCGAGGAGCCGGGAACAGCCTTATGGCGAAGAATTTGCCGCCCCGTGCCGAGGCGCGTACCGAAACATTCCATACCGAAGACGACCCTCCCGACGCCCTTACGTACCGCTTTGCGTCGGTCAGCGCCTTGACGGTTTCAACAGCCGCTCAGCACGAGGTCAAGCTTGAAATAAAAACGTTTTTGAATTGTCCCAAAATGTCTCTGGGCTGAGTCCAGGATATTCGCTACTGTGTTCGAGTCCGGGATCGGACTGGCGAATGGGGGAAGCGAATGAGCATCGCTACGCACATATCGCCCCCTTCGCCGATATCACCGCAAGAGTCCGCTGGATTCGATGTCGGTGAGTTGTCCGACCATGAGCTGGTCGAGACGATGGTGGCGGCGCGGCGGCTGGCCTCTCAGATGCAGGCGGTGGAGCTGGCGGCGGTCGCGGCACTGGTCCGGCGCCGGTTCGCCGAGGGGGCGGGCCGCGGCACCAACGGTGTCGTGGAGGCGCTTTCCCCCGCCGACTACGTCTACGACGAGGTGGCCGAGGCGCTGACGCTCACCGCCACCGCGGCCGATGGATTGATCCGGTTCGCCACCGAACTGACCGAGCGGCTGCCCGCCACGTACTCGGCACTGGCCGCCGGCGACATCGACTACCTCAAAGCACGGACGATGTGGCACGCCACCGACCAGGTCGACGAAAAGCTCGCCCGCACCATCGAAGCCAAGGTCCTCCCCAAGGCACCCGAACAGACCACCGGACAGATCCGGGCAAAGATCCGCCGACTGATCAAAAGGCTCGATCCCGAGGAGGCGGACCGACGACGCGAAGAGGCGGAGAAACGCCGAGGCGTCGAGCTGATCGAGTCCGAGGACGGCACCGCGCACCTGAGAGGTGTGGACCTGCCCGCCGACGCGGCCAGTGCCGCTTACGGCCGCGTCGCCGCCATCGCGACCGGCCTCAGACGCGACGGCGACGACCGCACGATCGGCCAGCTCCGCGCCGACGTGTTCCTGGGCCTGCTACGAGGCACGTTCACCACCAGCGAGCCACCCGCCGACCCCACCGACCGCCCCGCGAGCACCCCTGCCGCAGGCAACCCCGGCTGGACCGCGGTCGACGACGCCATCGCCGACATCATCGCCGAAACCGCCCGCACCGAACTGACCACCCTCACCCACGCCCTCGACGCGCCGCACCTCGCCACCCACCCCACCTCCGCCGCCGTCGAAGACCTCATCGCCAGGGCCGAAGCCCGCATCAGCCACTCCCTGACAGACCACCCCACGACCGACAAACCCACCACCAACCGACCCATGACTAGTCGCCCCACGACCGACCGCCCCATGACCAACGGACCCACAACCGACCGCCCCGTGACCGACCGGCCCACAACCAACCGCCCCACAGCCAACCGGCCCATGACCGACCGATCCACAACCGACCACCCCGTGACCGACCAGCCCACAACCGACTGGTTCCTGGGCAGCGGGAGCCTTAAGGGCCGGTCTCTAACTACCGCCACCGGAACTTTTCATGAAACCGACTGCGACTCTGAGTTCTCCATCGCTCGGGCCGGAACGCGCGGCAGCGGGCCCTCGCTCGACCCCACCAGCGCTCTCGGCGAACGGCACCGTGACGTCGGCTACCTCATCGCTCAAGCCGGAGCCCGCATCAAACGATCCCTGACCGACCTACGACATCGCTGGTGCGTACCTGGCCCCGCTCCCGGTACTGCCCCCGCCGCCGCTTCGGGTGGCGGCGCCCGGCCTCCCGACGCAACTGCCACCGAGAAGGTGTCCGACCGTGGAGCCGGGCCCGCCCCGGGCGGTCAGGTGCGCTCCACGCATGGCGTTGCCGGTTACCGGCCGTCCGCCGCCATGCGCCGTCTGATCGAACATCGCGATCGCCGATGTTGCTTTCCCGGCTGCCGCCGCCCCGTCCAGCACTGCGACGCCGACCACACCACGCCGTACCACCGCGGTGGCCCGACCTGTACCTGCAACCTGGCGATGCTCTGCCGCCGACACCACCGGGCGAAACAGACCATGGGCTGGCGCATGGAACACCTGTGGCCCGGCGTCATCCTGTGGATCACCCCGACCGGCCGCTGGCGGATCACCGCACCCGCCGACCGCGAATAACCACCCCACACACCGGCCATCCGCACAGCGCTCTGATCCAGCAGACACTGCCGAGGTCGGCTGTGCTCCGGCCCACGCCATAAGGCCGTGCGTCATCCGAGGCTGTTCACCGACCGAGGTCGCCTTGCCGAGCGGCGCCCCGGCGAGACGCACGCCCCATAAGACGCCACGGAGGTCCTCACGGCCCGACCTCCCGGCAAGTGGCCGCCGAGATCTCCTGGCCGCCCGGCGAAGGTCGTCAGACGACCCGGCCGCCCAGCGACTGGCCGTCCGAGATCCACGAGCCGTCCAAGATCCACGGACCGTCCGAGATTCATTGGCCGCTCGGGGAAGGTCGCCACCGCCGTAGGCGCGGAGCCGGGCGAGGCCGCGTGCCTGATGCCGTGTCTCGGGTCTCGGGTCTCGGCTGAAAGGACAGCCGCGCCGGGACGTGGGGGTGGGTCCACGTCCCGGCGCGGCCGGGAAGGAGGTGCGTCAGTACGACGGCAGGGACGGGTCGATCTGGTTCACCCAGGCCAGCACGCCGCCGCCGAGGTGGACCGCGTCGGAGAACCCGGCGCTCTTGACGATCGCCAGGGCCTCGGCGCTGCGCGCGCCCGACTTGCAGTGCAGGACGACCTTCTTGTCGTGCGGGAGGCGCTCCAGCGCCGCGCCGGACAAGAACTCGCCCTTGGGGATCAGCGTCGCGCCCGGGATATTGACGATCTCGTACTCGTTCGGCTCGCGTACGTCGACGAGGAAGATGTCATCCGACTCGAGCATGGACTTGAGCTCGGTGGCCGAGATCGTGGAGTCCTTGGCGGCGTCGGCCGCCTCGTCGGAGATCGCGCCGCAGAACGCCTCGTAATCTTCGATCAGCTCGGTGATCGTGGGGTTCTTGCCGCAGAGCGGGCACTCGGGGTCCTTGCGGACCTTGACGCTGCGGTAGGTCATCTCCAGGGCGTCGTAGATCATCAGGCGGCCGACGAGCGGCTCGCCGATGCCGGTGAGCACCTTGATCGCCTCGTTGACCTGGATGGAGCCGATCGAGGCGCACAGCACGCCCAGCACGCCGCCCTCGGCGCACGAGGGCACCATGCCCGGCGGCGGCGGCTCGGGGTACAGGCAGCGGTAGCACGGGCCGTGCTCGGCCCAGAAGACCGACGCCTGGCCGTCGAAGCGGTAGATCGAACCCCAGATGTACGGCTTGCCGAGCAGCACCGCGGCGTCATTGACCATGTAGCGCGTGGCGAAGTTGTCGGTGCCGTCCACGATCAGGTCGTAGCCGGAGAAGATGTCCATGACGTTGTCGTTGGACAGCGGCTCATTGTGGACGATCACCTTGACGAGCGGGTTGATCTCCTTGATGGAGGCCGCGGCCGACTCGGCCTTGGGGCGACCCACGTCGGACTGCCCGTGGATGATCTGGCGCTGCAGGTTCGACTCGTCCACGACGTCGAAATCGATGACGCCGAGGGTGCCCACGCCGGCGGCGGCGAGGTACATCAGCGCGGGCGAGCCGAGGCCTCCGGCACCGACGCACAGCACCTTGGCGTTCTTCAGGCGCTTCTGCCCGGCCATCCCGACGTCCGGGATGATCAGGTGGCGCGAGTAGCGCCGGACCTCATCGACGGTGAGCTCGTCCGCGGGCTCGACCAGGGGTGGCAACGACACGGTGTCTCCTGTGCGTGCTCGGGATTGTCCGAACGGACACTGGTGTCCTCCATCAGTGTCCTATCCAGGCGACAACTCTCCCATACGGCCTGTCATTCCCGGTGCGCGGCCTCGGCAGCTCTCGCCATCGGTGGTGGCCGTGATCGGCATAGATCGCTAAATAGCGGGCACATCGCAGCCGTACGACGTTCAGCGAGGAGATGCCAGAGATGAGTCTCATAGACAAGGTCAAGAACAAGCTGCAGATGGCCAAGGGCCACGGCAAGCAGGAGGCCGGCCGGATGACCCGTGACCGGGACATGGAGGCGCGTGGGCGCGGCGACCGTGCCCAGGGCGGGGCCAAGCAGGTCGGCGAGCACCTCAAGGACATGGGCAAGGACATCCGGAAGACCTTCCGCAAGTGACAGGCCGCAAGTGACAGGCCGGACCCCACGCCCGGCGACGCGCCGGGCTCCAGGATCGGCTACCGGCAACGAACGGTGCCCGCGCGACGGGCGCCGTTCGCTTCTCCGCCCAGCCACGGGAGCACGGGAGGCAGCCGCCGACGGCTCCGGCCAGGGCCCGTCTCAAAACTCTCGGCCGTAGCGAACGAACGGCGTTCAGAGGGCGCCTAGGTAAGGCGGGAGGCAGCGCCGTCGGCTGAGGACGACGCGGCGAGGCGCCTGGGCATCGGGCCGTCTTGCGCCAGTGGCCCACGCCCGATTGCCATCTCACCCGAGAACGGCACAGCCCCCGAACAGCGGGCCGCCTCACTCCATGTCCTTTCAGCCGAGACCCGAGACACGGCACCAGGCACGCGACCTCGCCCGGCTCTGCGTCTACGGCGGTGGCGACCTGCCCCGGACGGCCAGTGAATCGGACGGCCCGTGGATCTTGGACGGCCAGTCGCGGGACGCCAGGCCCTCCGATGGCCTTCCCCTACACCCACACCGGCCAAGAACGACACAACCCCTGAACCGCAGGCCGCCCTACCCCGGCAACCCACACCCCGATCGCCTACACCCACACCAGCCGACAACGGCACAGTGGCCCGCCGCAGGCGCATCCGCCGAGACAGGCTCCCTTAACCCGCGGCGGAGGTCGTGTCCTCGGAGAGGGCGATGTCCTCGATCATCGCGCGGAACTCCCGGGCGACGATTTCCGGGCGTTCCATCTGTGCGACGTGTCCCACCTCGGGCAGCACCACGACGCGGGCGCGCTTGAAGACCCGGCCCGCGCGTGCCGCCATCCGTGGGTCCACCAGGCGGTCGTGGCGGCCGTAGATGAGCAGCGTCGGCGCGGTCACCCGTGCGGCGTACCGCCACAGTGAGCGGCGCACGTACGCGTTGACGATGCCCCGTGAGGAGGCGATGAGCGCCTCGGCGTTGTGGGTGAGCTCGTCGCGGCGGCGGACGTCCTCCACGAACTCCATCAGCCGGTCCGGGTGCACGCCCGTCGGGTCGGCGAAGCACATGTCGAGCGTCCCCTGCACCCGCTGTTCGGCCGACAGCAGGGTGAACCGGCGGACCGCCCACGGGCCGAAGCCCGGCATCGTGGCGGCCAGGATGCGCGCCGGGCCGTACCGCGGCCGCAGGTCGGGCAGCGCCGGTGAGATCAGTGTGAGGGTCTTCACCAGGTCCGGGCGGGTGCCGGCGAGACGCGTGGAGATCGCGCCGCCCAGGGAGTTGCCGAACAGGTGCACGGGGCCGCGGCGGCGCTTCTCGATCAGGCGCACGACGGCGTGCGTGTGCGCGTCGATGGAGTAGTCGCGGCCGGGCGGAGGGGGCGAGTAGCCGAAGCCGGGCAGATCGATCGCCTCGCAGGCCAGCTCGTCGGAGAGCAGACCCATTAGATCGGTCCAATTGGAGGCCGAACCCGCTAGTCCGTGCACGAAGATCGCCGGCTCGGCGTCGGCATCGTGCGCGGGCGCCGTCCGGGTGAAGACCTCGATGTCACCGAGCGAGGTGAGTTCGCCCGGCCAGGCCGGAATCGGAGCACTCATATGAGAGAAAACAATACGCGCGCCGATTCTGTGCCCTCGCCCACCTTGACCCGATCTTGGACATAGTCAGGGCCGCCCACCAAAGAGTGAGCGACCCACGCTATGACCTGCGATGATAATCCTTACTGGCCCTGACTCGCCGACGGCGTGGCCTCGCGGCGCGGGCGACGGGACGGCCGGTCGTCACGGCGCGGACCGCCCGAACGGCCCTCGTGCTGCCGCACGCGCGGCGCGCCGTCGTG
>NZ_JBHLZP010000283.1:0-10725 GCF_042429965.1 Actinoallomurus acaciae | reverse complement strand
CCACCGCACACACACCGCGCTGGGAGGCCGACCACCCGCCAGCCGCATCCCCAACCTCACGGGACAGTACACCTAGCGGTCGCTGTCGGTCTCGGCCGGAGGGTGGATGCCGAGCTCGTCGAGGAGCGGCCACAGGCCGGCCATGGCGGCCTCGGGGTCGCGGTAGAAACCGCTGCCGCGGACGCGCCAGAAGCGCCAGCCGAGGCGTTCGAGGACGTTCTGGCGGCGCAGGTCGTCCTCCCACTGGTCGGGACCGTGGAACTTGTCGCCGTCGCACTCGACGGCGAGTTTGCGGCCGCCGCCGCGGACGACCAGGTCGATGCGGAGGTTGCCGACGCGGTGTTGCGGGGTGACGAGGTAACCGCGGCTCAGCAGCATGCGCAGCACCCGGCGTTCGAAGTCGGACTCGCAGCGTGCCTCCAGGTCGCGGGCGACGTCGGGGGAGCGCTGCCCGTCGACGGCGTAGCGGATCAGGTGGGCGCGCTGGTCGTCGGGGCCCAGCTGGTCGGGGCGGACGCTGTGGAACACCCACATCTGGTCGCGGGCGCGGCTCGCCGCGACGTTGATCCGCTGCTCGTACGTGCGTGAGGTGAACGCGCCGCGGTTGTCGTCGGCGACGACGCTGATGAAGACGACGTCGCGTTCGTCGCCCTGGAAGCTGTACGCGTCGCCGCACCGGAGCCGGCGGCGCTCGTACTCCTCCGGGCCGAGCTTGTGCAGCAGGCGCTCGTCGATGAGCTGGGCCTGGCGGCTGGTGCCGAGCAGGGAGATGACGCCCATGCTCCGGCCCTCGTACGCCGGGTCGGCGCAGCACTGCACCAGTGCGTCGACCAGGGCGTCCGCCTCGGCCTCGTTGACGTTGCCGATGTTCAGGTCCTGGCGTACGCCGTCGGGCACGTGGACGGCGCGGACGATGGGGCCGGGCAGGCGGTCGGCGGTCTCCTCGCGGAGCGGCTGGATCTCGCCGCCGTAGTAGTGCTGGGAGGAGAACTCGATGATCTGCGGCAGGCAGCGGAAGTGCTCGCGCAGCCGTACGACTCCGGGGAAGAGCCGGGCCGAGGCGTCGTACAGGCTCGACTCCAGGTCGAGAAGCAGCGCGTTGGGGAAGTCGCGCAGGTGGGTGCGGATGAGTTCGTCGACCCGGCTGCGGCCCGTGCCGATCGCCGACGGGCTGATCTGCTTGTCGTCGCCGACGACCACGAGCTTGTGGCCGAGGCCGAGCAGGCCCAGGGCGAACGTGTCGCACTGGCTGCTCTCGTCCACGATCACCACGTCGAACAGCGGCGCGGCGGCGGGATCGAACGACTCCACCACGCGGTAGTACGGCATGATCCACACCGGTACGGCGCCCATCGCCTCGGGCATGAGCCGCTGGGCCTCGGCGCGCCACTTGCCCGCTCCCGCGCCCGTGCCCTTGCCGATCTTGCGAAGCGTCTGCAGCCAGCCGACGAGGGCCTGGCGCTGCGTGTGGCCCAGGTTGCGTTTCATCGCGAGCCAGGCCGAGCGGCGGGTCAGATCGAGGGTGAGGCGGCGCTGTTCGTCCTGGGCGGAGTCGAGCCGTCGCTGTACTTCGGTCAGGTCGTCGGCGTCGATGATCTGGGACAGCCAGGTCTCGGCCTGCCGCCACTGCCAGAGCAGGTCGAGCTGCGCAGGATCGCCGCACTCGCCGACGTCACCGCCGGTCGCGCGGATGCGCTGTGCCCAGCGGGGCGTCGCGGTGGCGAGCCGGTCGTGCAGTGCGGTGAGGCGCACGACCTCCGGGTGGAGGGCGGTGAGGCGTGCGGCGGTCTCCAGCGCGGAGTCCCATCGGGCCCAGTCCGTGGCGAGGAGGGCGTCCAGCAGCTCGCCCCACAGCGGGCTCGCCGCCGGGCGGGTGCGGGCGGCCGACAGGAACTCGCCGAACCGGGCCAGCTCGCTTCGCAGCGCCTGCTGCCGGTGCCGGGCGCGCAGGCCACCGAGTACGTGGGCGAGCCGGTGCAACCCATCGGGCGACGGCCGTGGGGGAACGGCGTCGGCGGACACGACGTGCGTGAGGCGGGCACGCAGCTCGGGCCAGCCGCGGGTCTCCCACGCCAGGGCGTCGCCGACCTGCGCGGTGCGCTCGTCGATCCAGGTCTCGATGGCGGTCACCGGGGGAGCGGCCGGGGCCGACAGGGCCGCGACGAACTCATCGGTCCAGAGCCGGGCCAGGCTCTCGCGGATCACGCCCAGCCGGACGTAGGCGATGATCCGGTCGACGTCCGCGACCGTCTGCGGCGGGGCGTCGTCGATGGCGACCGTCTTGAGGAACTGGGCGAGAGCGCGGTTCGCGAGCGAGGAGACCTTCTTGTTCTCGGCGTACCGCCGGCGCAGCTGGTCCAGCAGGGCCAGCGTCTCGCGGGAGGAGACGTCCGCGGGGAGGCCGATCCGCGCACCCGCGATCATCGTGCGCAGCCGGGCGCACTCGTGGGACTCGCGCCGCAGGCGTTCGGTGTGACTCGCCCAGAGGTCCAGCCACTGCCGGTTCTGGGCCACCTGGCCGCGCAGGCGCGCCAGCCAGTCGTCCTGGAGTCCGGACAGGAAGGCGGCCGCCCGACCGGTGTCGTCGGCCAGGCGCTCCAGCTCGGCGTCGCCCATGGCGTCGATCCGCGCGAGGTCGGTGGCGTAGTCGCGGTAGTCGGCGAGAAGCGCGCCGAGGCGGCTCAACTCGTCGTGCTCGCGCGCCAGCGCCGTTCCGGACGGAAGCTCGGCCGGGCGCGGCAGGTCGGCCGTGCACGCGATCGCGTCGTCGGCGCCGATCCGGTGGGCCAGTGTGAACAGCTCGGTGAGCTCGGGGACCGTCAGCGGGCCGCTCACGCCGGGCGGGAGAGCGTCCGGGATGCGGCCCAGGGCGGCGTGATGCCGGGCCAGCCAGTCGGCGACGAGCCGGGCGCGGCGCGCGAGGCCGGCGACCTCGAAGACGGCCTGTTCGCGCTCGAGGCCGCCGCGCAGCCGCTTGCGCAGCCGCAGCACCCCGGCCTCGACCTCATCGAGCCGCGTGCGGAGCGCCGCCACTGCGGCGGCCTCGCGCGCCTCGTCGACTCCGTCGGCGGCCGCGGTGATGGCCTGTACCGACCGCTGCAACTCGGTGAGGTGCGCGGACGAGGACCCGAGCACGGCGAGCGACAGGTCGCGCAGCTCAGTGGGGATCTTGTCGCGGAGCACCGCGAGCGCCTGGTCCTTGTGTGCGGTCACCAGCACGCGCTTGCCGTGGGCGACCAGGTGCGACACGAGGTTGGCGATGGTGTGGCTCTTGCCCGTGCCGGGCGGGCCCTGCACGGTGACGCCGCTGTGCGTGGCGAGCTTGCGGGCGATCTGCTCCTGCTCGTCGTTGGCCGGCAGCGGCATCAGGAGCCGGTCCGCGACCTGCTGCCACTCGCCGGAGCCGGAGCCGGCGTCGGGGATCCGCTGGGCCGCGTCCTCTCCGGCGGTGAGCGCCACCATCGGGGCCGGGAGCGCCTGGCCGTTCTCCACCGCCCGTCTCATCTGCTCGAAGAAGCGAAGGAACATGACGCGGCGCCTGCGGACGACCACCCGCCACGTGTCCGCGATCGTGGGAGCGTCGGTCACCTCGGGCAGGTCCGGGCCGTCGACGAGCCTGGCGTCCAGGCCCAGAGGCGCCACGAGCCGGCGGTAGAGCGGGATCGTCTCCTCACCCGACCAGACGTCCACCGGCTCCTCGCGCAGCCGTTCACCGATCCGCCCGAGGCGGCCCAGGTCGGCCACCCCGAGGCCCTGCAGGCAGTCGAGTTCGAGAGCGGGGAGGCCGTCGGGGACGATCGACAGGTCGCCGGACTCGTCGTCGAAGACGATCCGGACCTCGCTCACCAGCATCGGGTGACAGACGCGGTGACCGCCGACACGCCACCCGAGCGGCCCGTGGCCCCACACCAGCTCGTGCGTCGCCTCGTTCGTCCGCAACTGCTGCCGCAGCCGGAACAGCGTGTCGTAGAGGCGCCGCGCGAGGACCGCCGGCCGGGCCCGCAGCGCCCACGGCTCCCAGACGTCGGTCATCCAGGCGGCGAACGCGTCCTCGACGCGGCTCGGCCCGTCGGGATCATCGGCCGGCGGGTCCAGCCGAGGTGGCGTGTCCGGGTCGTCGATGACCGTCTCGCCGAGAAACGGCGCCAGCGGGCCCGGCAGCGCCGGGGGCGCCGGCTTCGGCGTCTTGGCGACCCGGAGCCACGCCTCGCCTGCCGCGGGAGCCAGCCGTACGGACGGGTGCGTCCCGACATCCGCGGGTGCGACCGCCAGGTCGTAGTCACCGACATGGCGGACGGGCTTGGCGTACACCTCCTGTGCGAGCGCGCTCAGGTAGTCGTACAGATGCGTGATCCGGTCGCGAGCGTCGACGCCGTCCGTCATCAGCCGTCCCCCGTTCGTCGCACCGCCCACCGCCATCGTGACGATGACCCCCGACAGATGTGACGTTGCGGCGGCCTTCCCGGATCACTTTCAGCGGTAGTCGATGGTCGCGGCGCTTCGGATCGACCGGGCCGGGACGGTCACGGTCAGCGTGCGGCGGTCCGGATCGTACCGCCAGCTTCCGGCCGGCGCCGCGGCGCCGTCGACGCGTACGGCCGCCGGGGCGTTCGCGCCGGTGAAGACGGCGGTCCACCGGCGATCGGCGACCTGGCCGCCGAACGAGCCCTTCGCCGCTCCGATCCGCAGCGTGTGGCTCTTCTCCGTGTAGCGCACCTTGGTCGTCGCCGCCTTCGGGGACGCGGACCGGCCGTCGTCCTCGTACAGCGAGTACGTGCCGTCGGCGCCGGTCGACACCGTCAGCGTCACCTTGTCCAGCGGGTTCTGCACGTCGTTCGTCACGTTGTCCGTACGCGTCGGGACGATGCCGCCCGCCTTGACGAACACCGGCATCGTGTTCCAGTCGCTCGTCACGTTCTGCGTGGACGGGCCCGTGTACGTCTTGCCGGTGAAGTAGTCCGTCCACCGGCCCGGGGGGAACCACACCGGCGTCGTCGTCGACGTTCCCGCCGACGTCGCCGGTGCGACCAGGACGTCCGAGCCGTAGAAGTACTCGCGCGACGCCGCGTCGTAGGCGCCCGGCTGGTCCGGGTACTCCACGTACGTCGCACGCACCACCGGCACCCCGGAGACCGCGGCCTCGTGGGCCAGCGTGTACGTGTACGGCACCAGGTCCTCGCGGAGGTTCAGGAACCTCTCCGCCGCGGTGCGCGCCTGGTCGCCGTACTGCCACGGCAGTCGGTCGCTGTGGTTGCCGTGCAACCGCAGGATCGGCTGGAACGCGCCCAGCTGCACCCACCGTACGTACAGGTCATCGGCGAGGTGGGACGGGCCGTTGAAGCCGCCGATGTCGTGGCTGACCGCCGACAGGCCCGTGGCCGCCGACTCGCCCGGTGTGTAGCCCACCTCGAAGCGCAGCGTGTCCCAGCTCGACGTCGTGTCGCCGGTGAAGTGCACCGTCGTCCGCTTGTCCGCCCACGGGCCCGTCGGCACCCCCGCCTGGCCGCTGTAGCCGCCGGCCTGCAACGAGCCGAACGCACGGGAGAAGGCGAAGCCCCGGCCCACGTTCTTGGCCGTGTCATCGGCGTACTGCTGGTTGATCCACGCGTCCGGGGTGACGCCCGCGAGCGATGAGTAGGAGTCCTCGCAGCACCAGTCCAGCCACCAGAAGTCCGCTCCCTGCCTCTCCATCGTCTGGTGCAGGTCGAGGTACGCCTTGAGCTGGTCCGGGTCGCCCCAGTCGAACACGTGGCAGGTCTGACCCTGGGCGGCCGAGCAGCCGCTCGCGGCCAGCTTCCCGCCGGCCGTGGCCTGGGCCTTCGCGTACTGCGCGTCGTCGCTGGCGATGCTCGGGTGGATGTTCAGCGTGTTGTGCAGCCCCTGGGCCGCGGCCCAGGCGAAGAAGGCCGCCGGGTCGGGGAACTTCTCCGGGTCCATCTCCCAGCCATCCCAGGTGGAGGGCGCCTTGTAGTCCGTGTCGGTGACCAGGACGTCCAGCGGCACCCCCTCGGAGCGGAAACGAGGCAGCACGGTGTTCTCGTAGTCGGCGGCGGTGAAGTCGTGGTACTCGGAGAACCACACGCCGTACGCCCACCGCGGCAGCAGGTTCGGCGGGCCGGTCAGCGTCGCCAGGTCGGCCAGGCCGCTCTTGTAGTCCTGCCCGTACCCGAACAGGTACGAGTCCTGGTACGTCTTCTGGCCGGGCCGCTGGTGTACGGCGCGCGTCGCCGGGTCGTACAGCGCCGACGCGGTGTCGTCGAGCAGGTTCCAGCCGTCGCGGTACAGCAGGCCCGGTGTGGTGACCGCGCTGCCGTTGACGCCGTCGAGGCCGCGCCGGTACCCGCCCAGCGGGCTGTGGGCCGGCAGCACCGACGACGTGGCGGAGGTGACGGCGACGGTGTCGAGGTTGACGTGGCAGCTGTCGGCGGAGGGGCAGCCGATCGCGACGGTGTCGGAGCCCTTGGTCAGCGTGACCGGGATCGTGGCCGTCGACCAGCTGTCCCAGTCGGCGGTCACCGGCAGGACGGTGGAGGTGGCCGCCCCGCCGTTCACCGCGACGGAGACCGTACGCGCCGAGCCGCTCGCGTTCGCGTACCGGACCTGCAACGCGTACCGGCCGTCGGCGGGCACGTTCCGCAGCGCCACGCCGTCCGTGGCGCCGGCCTGCTCCAGACCGGCGACGAAGCCGCTGCCGGCGTAGCCGTTGTGGTCGGCGCCGACCTTGGCCCCTCCGGTGAGCGCACCGTCCTCGGCCTCGCAGACGGTGCCGTAGTCGCAGGGGGTCGCCGTGGCGGACGGCGACGGGTACGGCGTGCCGGGCGGGGTGACGGCGAGGCTGTCGATGTTCACGTTCCCGGAGTCGTCCGCGCGCCGGGAGACCACCAGCGTGTGCCGGCCGGCGGACAGCGACAGCGACAGCGAGGCGAACGCCCAGGTGTTCCAGTCGGCGGTCGTCGGCAGCGTGAGCGTCGCCGCGTCGCCGCCGTCGACGGCCGCGCTCAGCGTCCGGGTCGTGTTCCCGCCGTCGCCGCCGACGCTGTTGGCGTAGCGGAGCCGCAGGTCGTACGTGCCGGCGGAGGGCACGTCGAGCCGGTAGGTGAGCGAGGCGCCCACGCTCTGGAAGCCGGCGGCGAACCCGGTGCCGGTGAACCCGGTGTGGTCCGAGGCGACGCTCACGCCGCCCGCGAGGGTGGTCCTCTCCGCCTCGCACAGCGCGCCGACGGCGCAGCCGGCCGGCGCCGGCCAGGAGGGGTGCGCGGTCACTCCGGTGCGGAGGCTCACCGACACGTTCTGGGCGGTGAACGGCCCGGAACCGACCTTGTACCGCAGGGTCAGCCGGTCGGTGGCGATGGTCAGCCGGCCGTCCTTCACCTTGTGCGTGAAGGACGTGTTCGCGAAGTCGTCCCGGCCGATCGCGTTGAACGTCGTGGCGTCGGTGAACCTGCCCTCGCCCGCGTACTCCATCCGGATCAGCGTGGGGGAGAGGACCTCGAACCGCGCGTCGCCCGAACGGACCGCCCGGTGCTGTGCCCCGCGGCCGGGCGAGGCGCCGGCGGGTGGCGCCACCGCGAGGGCGAGCACGCCGGCCAGCACGGCGCCCAGCGCGACCACCTTCGTGCGCAGCGGCCGGGGCCGCCACACTCGTCCAACCCGCCGGCGAGCCGCCATCATCCAACGCCTCCGGTGTTCGAAAATGTTGAACTGACCGCGCAACAGGTGATCAATCACCCGGTGCAGACGCAAAATGACACGCGATCGGACAAAGATCAAGAGGTTGCAACGCGCCGGGATCGGCCAGGTCCGCCGTCGGCCGTGCCCGTGCTCCCCGTCTTCTCAGGTGATCAGCCGCAGCCCTCGAACTGCGGCACCGTGGTCGTCAGGTGCAGGCCCGTCGTGCCGAACCATCGCCGCAGGAGCTCGGTCGCCGTCCCGTCCAGGTACATCTCCGTGATCGCCTTGTTGATGTCCTCGCAGCCCGTGATGTCGTCCTGGCGGATGCCGACGCCGTACCGCTCGTCGGAGATGGGCGCGTTGACGAACCGCACCGACTGGCCCTTCTGGGCGGCGAATCCGGCGAGGATCAGGTCGTCGGTGGAGATGGCGTCGAGGCTGTCGTCGGTGAGCTTGGTCATGCAGTCGCCGTACGTCGCCGCCTTGACCACGCGGGCCGGCACGCCGCGTTCGACCGTGACGCGTTGCCAGGACACCGACCCGGTGACCGCGCACAGGCGCCGGCCGGCCAGGTCGCGGACGTTCTTGATGCCGGTGTCGCTCGCGCGGACCAGGGTGTCCTGGTGGGCGACGTAGTACGGCCCGGCAAAGCCCACCTTGGTCTTCCGCTCGGGGGTGATCGAGTAACTGGAGATGACGAGGTCGACCTTGCCCTCCTGGATCGAGCTCTCCCGCTGGGAGTACTGCACGACCCTGAAGTCGACCTTCTTCGGCTTCTTCTCCATGTGCGCGGCGATGTAGCGCGCCACGTCGATGTCGAAGCCCTGGAAGGTGCCGTCGGCCTGACGCAGGCCCAGGCCCGGCTGGTCCTTCGAGACGCCGATCACCAGGGTGTCCTTGTCCGCGACGGACGTGCCGCCGCCGGTGCCGCACGCGGCCACGGTGAGGAGCAACGCCAGCGCGGCGCCGATTCGACCTACTCGCATGACTCGCTCCCCTTACCGGAACTCGGACAGCCGCGGGCGTACGCCGACCAGGACGAGGATCGCGATGACGACCGCGGCGGCGGGCAGGCCGACGCTCCAGCCGCTCAGGCCGTGGTCGCCGTCGCGGATGGCGCTCGTGAACGCCTTCTGGTGGATCGCGGTGAGCGCCACGAGCGACTGGTCGTACGTGGCGAAGTCACGCGAGGCGGTGTCCATGCGCAGGACGATCGCCTCGTGGCGTCCTCCCGCGGTGGTGGCCAGCGTGCGCAGGCGTGAGTCGTCGTGCTGGACCGTCTCGTACCCCTGGAGGGTCCGGTCGACGGCGGCCCGCTGGCCCGGCAGCGTGACGTGCTGCGACTCCAGGCCGAGGAAGCCCGTGAAGCCGCTGTGGGCCGCGATCCGCGCGTCGACCTGCTGGTAGTACTGGCGCAGGTTGCCGGCCGTGACGGAGAGGATCTCCTGCGACTTGTCCAGGTAGACCTGTTCGTACGTGTCCGCCTGATCCGGGTCGAGCAGGTATCTCGTCTCGTCGGCGTCGGCGTTGTTGCTGATCGCCCGCGCCCGCGACAGCGACAGCACCGAGTCGAAGCCGTCGTTCTTGGCCTTGCTCAGGTGGTTCGCCTCGCTCGTGAGCAGGCCGACGGTGGCCGCGACGAGCACCAGCGAGGCCAGTGTCGCCAGCGCGAGCACCGGGTTGACGACCCGGCGGAAGCGGCGGGTCAGGTACATCTGGAGCCCGACGAGGATCGCGATGAGCACGAGGCCGGTGATCACCACCCAGGCGATCCCGTCCAGCACCGCCGCGTGCTTGGACTCGTAGGTGCGCCGCACCGTCGTGCCGTTGTCGAGCGTGAGGTTGTACGCCTTGGGCAGCACGTCGAGCTTCATCAGTTCGGTGGCCTGCCGGTACAGCGCGCGGACCTGCGTGCTCGGCGGCCCGGCCGCGTGGGGCTGCTGCTGGTCGAGTTGCAGCGCCTGGCCGGCGAGCTGCTCGTACCGGCCCAGCGCGTCGAGGATCGACCGCGCGGTCTGCTGCTCGGCCGGGTCGCCGCTCGCCAGGTTGGAGCCCTGGAGCAGGGCCCGGTGCGCCTCGGAGCGCCGCTGGTCGTACACCTGCAGGGCCTTGGCCCGGCCCGCGCCGAGGTTCTGCTCGCGGCCCATCAGGAGGACGGCGGCGAGCTGGGCGTCCATGTCGCTGAGCGCGTAGTAGAGGTCCCCGGTGGCGACCACCTGCGGGCCGGCGTCGTGGCCGATGACCTTGAGGCCGTCGCGGGCGTCCTGGACGGCGAGTGCCGCCACCGTGAACACCGCGGCGACGGCCAGGATGGCCAGGAACGCGAGCCCCCGGATCCGTCCGGGCAGTGTCCGGATCCGTACGACCCGGGTCACGCCGGCCAGGCGCGCCGGCGGCCGGGACGGCGGAGCTTCTGTCATGGTCACGGGCCTCAGCCCTTCCGCAGCGTGATGGTCGTCCAGACGCCGACGTGGATGCGATCGCCGT
Organism: Actinoallomurus acaciae; assembly: GCF_042429965.1. NCBI lineage: Bacteria > Bacillati > Actinomycetota > Actinomycetes > Streptosporangiales > Thermomonosporaceae > Actinoallomurus > Actinoallomurus acaciae. The sequence goes on along the minus strand of NZ_JBHLZP010000283.1, from coordinate 567 downwards.
CGCGCATCGTCACCTCGACGTTGATGGGGATCGGCTCCTCCGAGCCGTTGACGGTCGTGCCGTTGGTGGAGCCCGGGTCGACGAGGGACACCGTGCCGTCCGGCCGGGAGAGCAGGACCGCGTGCGTGTGCGACGCGCCCGGGTCCTCCGGCGGCTCGCTCAGGTCGATCTCCGGGACGGTGCCCTGGGAGACGCTCCGCCGTCCGATGCGCACCTGGGGCCGGTCCAGCGGGATCCGGCGCTCGGGACAGTACGGCGGGAAGGTGAAGGCGCCGTTCGCCTCGTTCTGCCGCAGCACCGCGTCGTAGTAGTCACGGTCGGCGACGACGATCGCCGTCCACGCGGCCGGCTTCGAGGCGCCGGACCCGCTCGCGCCCCACTTGCCGGTCTCCTCTTCGTCCGACGGCACCGACGGCACCGAGGGCGCCGACGACTCCGGGACGGGCGAGGGCCCGGTGCGCACCGGGCCCGTCGCGTCCGAGCGCCCGGCCCCGATCGCGAAGTCGTACCCGCAGCCCTCGCAGAACCGGCCCGTACGGGGCGCCGCGCAGTCCGGGCACGGCTCGC
>NZ_JBHLZP010000282.1:0-10725 GCF_042429965.1 Actinoallomurus acaciae | reverse complement strand
TGGCAGCCGTGCGCCCAGCGCCGCGTACGCGACCGTGCCGGCCACGGCGCCCGCGCCGACCGCGCCGACGAGCAGCCCGAAGGCCCGTGGGTCGTGTGCCACGTCGCGGGCGTACAGCGGCAGCAGCACCTGGCCGAGGCCGGCGTCGAGCAGGTTCGTGATGAGGATCATGCCGACCGCCGACCGCAGCAGCCGGTCGTTCCAGAGGAACGCCAGCCCCTCGCCGAGGCCGTCGAGGTAGCCGCCGTCACGCTCGGGGCCGGCGGTGGAGGGGACGCCCACGCGGACCAGCGCCGCCGACAGCAGGAAGGTCGCGCCGTCGAGGAACAGCACGTCGGTCGGGCTCAGCCACACGATGAGGAGGCCGCCGAGCGGTGCGCCGACCATCTTGGCGCCGCGGTACGCCCCGTCGTAGGCGGCCGTGGCCCGCTCCATGGTGACCCGTGCGCGAACGGCCAGGTCGGGAACGATCGCCTCCCGCGCGGTCTCGCCCGGCGTGGCGAGCAGCCACCGGGCGAACAGCAGCACCAGCAGCAGCTCGAAGGACAGCCCGGTGGTGAGGTAGAGCACCGGGATCGCGATCACCATGAGCCCGCTCAGCAGATCGGACCACACGCTGGTGCGCCGCAGGCCGATCCGGTCGATGAGCGCGCCGGAGAAGGCGGCCGAGACCACCACCGGCAGGGCGGAGGCGAAGGCCGCCAGGCCCGTACGCACGGGGCTGCCGGTCGTCCGCAGGACGAACCAGGGCACGGCCAGCATCGAGAGCGCGTTGCCGGTGAGTGAGACGCCGTTGGCCGTGAGCAGGACGAATAACGACCGCCTCACCTGTTCTCCCGACGTGGCTGTGGTGGCTCCACGCTAACTCCCGGGCGGACCCCCGGCTCAATCCGACAATGAGAGAAGTCTTGACAAAAAAAGTTGTCGGTATCAGGGTTGGGACACACCGATCGCGACGGCAGGACCCTGCCGCAGGCCCCAGGAGAGCAGCGATGAAACTGACCGTGACCACGTTCCTGTCCCTCGACGGCGTCATGCAGGGCCCCGGCGGCCCGGAGGAGGACCCGAGCGACGGCTTCGACCTGGGCGGCTGGCTGGTGCCCTTCGCGGACGAGGACATGGGCCGCCACGTCGTCGAGTGGATGGCGACGGCGGACGCGCTGCTGCTGGGCCGTACGACCTATGAGATCTTCGCCGCGCACTGGCCCCGCGTCACCGACGAGCACGATCCGGTGGCCGCCGCGCTCAACACCCTGCCGAAGTACGTCGCGACCCGGACCCTGGAGTCGGCGGCGTGGGAGGGCACGACCCTGCTCACGGGCGACGTGGTGGAGCAGGTCAGAGAGCTGAAGAGCCGGCCCGGCCGCGACCTTCAGGTGCACGGGAGCGCGGGCCTCCTCCAGACCCTGGTGGCCCACGACCTGGTGGATGAGTACCGGCTCTTCGTCTACCCGGTGGTGCTCGGCCGGGGCAAGCGTCTCTTCGGAGCCGGTGCGGTGCCCGCGACGATGCGCCACGTGGCGACCCGGACGACCGGCGCCGGCGTCACCGTCCACACCTACGAGCGCGCCGGCGACCCGGTGTTCGGATCCTTCGCCCTCGACCCCGAACGGTCCTGACGACCGGCGGGGAGCAGCCCCTTGCGGGCGGCGACGGCGACCGCCTCACGGCGGCTGTGTGCCCCGAGCTTGTGCAGGATGTGTTGTACGTGGCCGCGGGCGGTGTGCTCGCTCATGCCCAGCCGGGCCGCGATCACCCGCGCGCCGAGCCCCTCGCCCATCAGCGCCAGGACCTCCCTCTCGCGCCGGGTGAGGGGGGTCGGCTCCTCCTCGGCGGCCTGCACGCGCAGACCGCGGCGGTACTCGGCGACCAGCGCCGCGAACGTGCCGCCCGCCACCATCGCCCGCGTCGCCGGAGGCGTGCGGATCGCCGCGAGGATGTCGGGGAACGGCCCGTCCTTGGCCAGGAACCCGGCGGCGCCCGCCGCGATCGCGGCGGCGAACAGCTCCGGCGCGGCGTCCCCGGTCAGGATGAAGACCCGGGCGTCCGGGCACTCCGCCTTGATGAGCCGGGTGCCGTCGATGCCGTCGGCGCCCGGCAGATGGACGTCCATGAGCACGACGTCCGGGTGCCGCGCGCGGGCCAGCAGCAGCCCTTCTTCGGCGGTGCCCACCGCGCCGACGCACTCCAGGTCCGGCTGGGCGTCGACGGCGATCGCGAGAGCCTCGGCGAGGGTTCGCTGATCTTCCACGAGCAGTACTCGCGTCATCCGAACGCACGACCCATGATCGGCATGCCTCCAGACGGCCCTGCCCGCCGCCGGTGTCCGGACCGTACGGCGCGGGTAGGCCGAGGAACAGGACATTTCCCAGCGTACCCAGGTGTGCTGCACCTCCCATCGCCGAGTGCGGCCCCGGTGGTCACCCCCTCCGCCGCAGGAGGATCAATGATCGATTTTTCCTTCCGCCTCTACGTCGCCGGGCGGACCGCCAGGTCCGAGGCGGCCGAGTCGAACCTGCGCCTGCTGTGCGAGGCGCGTCTGGCCCGCCATGCGATCGAGATCATCGACGTCACGGAGCGGCCCGACCAGGCGGAGGAGGCACGGATCCTCGCCACCCCCACCGTCATCCGGCTCACGCCGGCGCCGCAGCTGCGGGTCGTCGGCGATCTGTCGGACCACGAACGCGCGGCGGCCGTACTCGGGCTGCCCGGCGCGGTACTGGAGGAGGGACCACGATGACGGCACGTCGGCCGATCGAGCGGCTGCCGACCGGGATCAGCGGCTTCGACGACATCGCCGCGGGCGGCCTGCCCAAGGGCCGGCCCGCACTCGTGACCGGGACGACCGGCAGCGGCAAGACGTGCTTCGCGATCGAGTTCCTCGCCCGCGGCATCCTGCTCTTCGGCCAGCCCGGGGTCTTCGTGACCGCCGAGGAGACCGCGGACTCGATCCGCTGGAGCGCGGCGTCACTGGGTTTCGACGTCGAGGAGTGGGAGCGCGAGGGCCGGTGGATCTTCGTCGACGCCTCGCCGTTCGAGGGCGAGGAGCCGGTCAAGACCGTCGGCGCGTACGACTTCGGCGCGCTGATGGCCCGGATCGACCACGCGGTCCGCCGCAGCGGGGCGCGGCGGGTCTCCTTCGACTCGTTCAGCTCGATCATCGGTCGCTTCACCGACCTGGGGATCATGCGGCGCGAGCTGGTCCGGATCGTGTCCGGCATGCGGTCGCTCGGCGTCACGCTCGTGCTCTCCTCCGAGCGGACCGACGAGTACGACGGCATCTCCCGGTACGGCGTCGAGGAGTTCGTGCTCGACAACGTGATCGTGCTCCGCAACGTCCTGCGGGACGAGCGGCGGCGGCGGACCGTCGAGATCGTCAAGTTCCGCGGCCTGCCGCACCGTACGGGCGAGTGGCTGTTCACGATCGACCCCCGCGAGGGGTTCGTCGTCATCCCGCTCGGCGTGGCCCGCCCGCCGGCGCGCGCGTCCCTGGTCCGCGTCTCCACCGGCAACCCCGAGCTCGACCAGATGGTCGGCGGCGGCCTGTTCAAGGACGCGATCGCGCTGCTCACCGGGCCCGCCGGCGTGGGCAAGACGCTCACCGGCCTGAACTTCGCCTGCGGGGCGGCCGGCGCGGACGAGCGCTGCCTGTACTGCACATTCGACGAGACCCGCGAGCAACTCGTGCGCGACGCCGCCAGCTGGGGGATGCATCTGGACGCGATGGAGGCGGCGAACCGGCTGCTCGTGCACGCCGACTACCCCGAGTCGGCCTCGCCCGAAGACCACTTCATGCACCTGAGGCACGCCGTGACCGACTACGCGCCCAGCCGCATCGTCATCGACACGCTCTCGTCGCTGGAGCGGGTCGTCTCGACGCGGTCGCTGCTCGACTTCGTCATCGCGCTCACGACGATGGTCCGCGAGCGGGAGATCACCACGCTCATCACGGCCGCCTACACCGGCCAGTCGCCGTCGGGCGGGACGCCGTCCGGCGGGATCGACATCGCCCGGGTCACCGATGTCACCATCATGCTCCGCTACGTCGAGCGCATCGGCGACATCCAGCGCGCGATCGCCGTGCTCCAGGCGCGCGGCAGTACCCACGACCACGCCATCCGGCAGGTCACCATCGACGACGCCGGGATGCACATCGGCGATCCGCTGCCACGGGTCGCGCACGTGCTGTCCGGCAGCGCGGCGCTGACCGAGCAGCCGCCGTGGCCGGCCGCGCCGGACGCCGCCGTACGAGAGCCCGCGGGCGGCGCGGGCGGGGACCAGACGGGGCCACCATGAGCGGGCGAATCGATGAGCACGGCGAGCCGCTCGAGTACCGGCGAGGCGACGAGCACGGCGCCCCGGATGTCTCCCCGCCGGCGGAGGAGGGCACATGAGCACCCCGGTATCGGGCAGCCGGCCGCGGACCGGCCGGGACGCCGGGCAAGCGATCATCTCGGCGTCGGCGGACGGCATCGTCCTCGTGGGCGATGACGGGTACATCCGCTTCTGCAACCCCGCCGCCGGGGAGCTGTTCGGCCGCCCCGCGGACCACCTGCTGGGCGGTCCGTTCGGCTTCCCGATCGTCGCCGGCCGCGCGACCGAGGTGGAACTCATGCTGCCCGACGGCGGCGAGCGGATCGTGGAGATGCGCGTCACCAGCACACTCCTGGACGGAGAGCACCTCCACGTCGCCGCCCTGCGCGACGTCACCCGCCGGCGCCGGCTCGAACAGGACCTGGAGCGTGCGCTGGAGCGCCAGCACGCGACCGCGGCGGTGGTGGCCCACGAGCTCCGTAGTCCGCTGGCGGCGATCCGTACGCTCACCGACGTGCTGCGCGACCCCGCCGCGACCCTCACGCCGGAGCTGCGCGCCGACGTCGTCGACCGCATCGCCGAACGTACGGCCTTCCTCCAGTCGATGGTGGCCAAGCTGCTCACCGCGGCGCGGATCGACGAGGGCGTCGTACGGCCGCCGCTCGAACGCGTGCCACTCCTCGAACTGACCCTCGAACGGCTGGCGGATTTCGGCGAGCAGGCCGGCGAGGTCGCCGTCACCTGCGACGCCGGCCTGGTCGCGCACGTGAACCGCGATGAGATGTCCTCGATGCTCGTCAACTGCCTGGAGAACGCGTTCGCGTACGGGCGGCCGCCGATCAAGGTGAGCGCGACCGGGGAGGACGACCGGATCGAGCTGCGGATCAGCGACAGCGGCCCCGGCGTCCCGGAGGACTTCGTGCCCCGCCTGTTCGACCGCTTCGCCCGGGAGCCGGGCGCGGGGCGGCGGACCGAGGGCTCGGGCCTGGGACTGTGGATCGTCCGCTGCCTCGCCCGCGCGAACGGCGGCGAGGTGCGCTACGAGCCCGGCGACCACGGCGGCGCCTGCTTCTGCATCAGCCTGCGGCGCGCCCGGGATTCCTGAGCTGTCAGTCTGTACGGCGTCCCCTGACAGTGACGCGAGGAGTCCGATGAGACCGAAGGTGCGAGTCGCCCTGATCGGCCTGGGCCGGATGGGCCGCATCCACGCGAGCAACCTGGCCGGGCGCTGCCGGTCGGCGGAGCTGGCCGTCGTGGCCGACGCCGACGCCGGCATGGCCGCGGCCGCCGCCGAGGAGTTCGACGTGCCCTGGACCGCCGACGCCGACGAGATCCTGGGCGATCCCGCCGTGGACGCCGTGGCGGTCGCCACTCCCACCGCCACCCACGCCGACCTGGTGGTCCGCGCGGCACGGGCTGGCAAGCACGTCTTCTGCGAGAAGCCGATCGCCCTCGACCGGGCCGCGACCGTACGCGCCGTCGAGGAGGTCGCGGCCACGGGCGTGCGGTTCCAGGTCGGTTTCCACCGGCGCTACGACCCCGACTGGGTGGCCGCGACCCGGCGCATCCACGCGGGCGAGATGGGCGAGCCGTACCTGTTCCGTACGTCGCTGCGCGACATGAAGCCGCCGCCGGTGGAGTTCCTGGCCGGTTCCGGCGGGTTCTTCGTCGACATGACCATCCACGACCTGGACACCGCGCGCTGGATGGTGGGGGAGGTCGTCGAGGTCGCCGCGTACGGGACGGCCATCGCCGACCCGGCCATCGGGGAGATCGGCGATATCGACACCGCGCTGGTCGTACTGAGGTTCGAGAGCGGCGCGCTCGGCGTGATCGACAACAGCCGCGCGGCGGGGTACGGGTACGAGTGCTCGACCGAGGTGATGGGCCGGTCGGCCACGGTGCGGATCGACCGGCCGCAGCACCGCCACTACCAGTGGCTGACGCCGGACGGCGCGACGTACGGGATCAACCGCGACTTCGAGGAGCGGTACCCGCTGGCCTACGCCGAGGAGATGGAGGCGTTCGCCCGCTGCGTCCGCGACGGCACCGCGCCCGCCGTCACCGGCCTGGACGCACTCGCCGCCTTCGACCTGGCGACCGCCGCGGACCTGGCGTGGCGGACCGGCCGCGCGGTGCCGGTCACGCCCGAGCGAAGGGATGGCGGCGTCGTCTACTCCTTCGCCGACCAGGACCGCTAGGGCGTGTTTCAAAGTCTCGCCGTCCGGGACACTCCCCGCCCTCCCAGGGGGCGCCGACCCCACTTCCATTGTCAAGCCACCCCACACGCCAAAGGAAGACCACGCGCACGGCTGTGGAGAACCCACGACCCGATCACTTCGGGACAGGCTCTAGGTGTTCTGTCCCGTCAGGTTGGTGAGGGGGCTGGCGGGTGGGAGGCCGCCCAGCGCTGTGTGGCTGCGGTGATGGTTGTAGATGTGCAGCCAGGGTGCAAGGGCGGTGCCATGTTTGGTTTTGCTGGTGTAGGGGCGAGCGTAGGCCCGTTCGTCGGCCGGGGTGCGGTGGAGGCGTTCGACTTTGCCGTTGGTTTGGGGCTGGTAGGGGCGGGTGTGCTTGTGGGTGATGCCGGCAGCGGTGAGGGCGTCGCGCCAGGGATGGGATTTGTAGCAGCCGCTGTTGTCGGTAGGGACTCGCCGCACGGTGATGCCACAGCCGGTGACGTAGGTGTGAGCGCGGTGCCAGAACGCGACGGCGGTTTCTTTTGTGTTCGTCGGCCAGGATCTCGGTGTAGGCCGGGCGGGAGTGGTCATCGATGGCGGTGTGCGGGTAGCCGTGGCCCAGGTGCGCTCCGCCGTGCCGGTCCCGCGTGGCACCGGCGGTGGCGGCCCGCGTGGGGACGGGCTTCAGGTCGCCGTCGTCATCAGGGGAAGCTCACCTGGTGGATGCGGCAGAACCGCACGTGCCTGCAGAGCGCGTTGCGGCTGGAGCTCGCTCCGCCCGCGTTGGCGTTCGAGATGGCCTGCAAGCCGCTGTTGCGTGTGGGGCTGCGGATCGAGAAGGCGTTGTGGTTGTACGTGCCGTTGCCGTTGTGGTTGGTGTCGCCGGGCAGGCCCGCCGTCGTGGCGCCGTACGCCGGGGCCGCGGTCAGGCAGATCCCCAGGGTGAGGAGGACGACGAGGTCGCCTTTTCCTCTCATGGGCGAACTCCTTTCGGCGGGAGCGCGGACCGGCTCGGTCGGGGACATCGCGTGCATTCGCCTCCATACCCGGTCGCCGTCGGCGCACCGCGTACGGGCGGGGATGATGGCCCTCTCTTTGCCCCGGCCGGAATCAGCCGAAGAACCCGAAAGGCAGGGGGAGAGAGTCGGCGCCCGCCGAGGTCCCGAAGCCCGTTCCCGAGTCGGACGCCATCATCATGAACCCCTCCGGCCCCATGTACAGGAACGGGGCGCGCGGGCGCGGTCTCGGGACCGGCCGGACCTGGGGCACGACCGTATGTGGCACGACGGCCGGCGGCTGCACGGTCTGCGGTGGGACGGCCTGGGGCTGGACGATCTGGGGCTTGACGTCGGCGGGCGGGGTGGCGGGCGCCGGGGCGGGCCGCTCCGGCTGGATGATGGTCACCCTCTGGATGATGGTGCAGGAGGTGACGCGCCGGCAGAGTCCGTTCTGGACCGGGTTCGTACCGCCCGCGTTGCCGTTGTTGGTGTGCTGGTAGCCGCGATTGTGGGTGGGACTTCCCGACGAGAGGATGTTCCGGTTGTGGTGTCCGTTGCCATGGTGGTCGCCGTCGCGACGCGCGACGGCGGGCACCCGCGCCGCGTGTGCCGGTGGGGTGCGGGTGGCCCCGATGAAGGTCGTCGCGGCCGAAATGGCGACAACATGGTGAATCATTCCTCGTGACCTCTTGTGCGTCGGGGATTTATGCGATGCGCGTTCCGCTGGCGTACCCGGTGCCGCACCAGTGATCGTCTTCCCGCCGTTTACGGGAGGGATTATTACCGCGCCTTGGCGATGACCCGCGCTCGTCGCGGTGTGCGCGGAGGAGACGGCGCGGCCGTGTTCGGTGAGCGCCCGCACCAGCGAGGTACGGATCTGGTCGTCGCCCTCGACGATGAGCACCGGTGACACCCGAGCGCGGTGACTCGTGAAGGTATCGCCGGGCTTCCCGCTGGACGCGCCTTACCTCCGCCTTGGCCCCATCACCGGACAGAGCGTCCCCTGGGCGAGGACGCGGTGCACCGTGCCCTCAGCCGTACGGGCGGCACCGGCCCCGACGCCGGAGTCCGACGACTAGGAGTACGCCATCGCGTTGACCTGCGAGAACAACTCCCCGGTCGGCCGCTGACGGCGGGCGCCGCGGGCGGGGCTGAGCACGGCTCGGTTAAGCTCGGCGGCGATACATCGGGGGGAGCCACGCGATGAAGCCGGCGGGTCGAGTTCGCACCGTCATCACCGATCGGCTCGGCGGCGTCAGCGCCGCGCCGTACGACAGCCGCAACCTCGGCGGCGCGGTCGGCGACGACCCCGAGGCGGTCCGCCAGAACCGCGAGAAGACCGCGCTGGAGTTCGGGGCCGACCCGGCACGCGTCGTCTTCATGCGGCAGGTCCACAGCGCCGACGTCGCGTACGTGACCGCGCCGTTCGGGGACGAGCCGCCCGCGCTGGACGCGGTGTTCACCGATGAGCCGGGTCTGGCCCTGTGCGTGCTCGTCGCCGACTGCACGCCGGTGCTGATCGCCGACGCGGATGCCGGGCTGGTCGGCGCCGCGCACTCCGGGCGGGCCGGCACCGCCCAGGGCGTCGTGCCCGCGCTGGTCCGGGCGATGACCGCCCGCGGCGCGGATCCCGCCCGGATGAGCGCCCTGATCGGCCCGTGCGCCTGCGGGCTCTGCTACGAGGTCTCCGCCGAGCTGCGCGAGGAGGTCTCGGCGGGACTGCCGGAGTCGTGGTCCACGACCCGCCGGGGCACCCCGGCCCTCGACCTGCGCTCCGGCATCACGGCCCAGCTCGCCGCCGAGGGTGTCACCGAGATCCACCACGACGGCCGCTGCACCATCGAGAGCCCGGAGCTCTACTCCTACCGCCGCGACCGTACGACGGGTCGCTTCGCGGGTTACATTCGCCTCGACGCCTGATCCCGTCCGGCGCCTCCGGCGCGGCGTTTGTGCGGCCGGTGCCGCATCCTGATCCTCCGACCCGATTTCTCGCCTTTTCGACGGAGCCGGAGCAGGTCTCCAAAAAGACGGCGTAATTCGAGTAAAGAAATAAAGATCGACATCATTGCCCTCGCCGAGTTAGCCTGCGCGTGGCTTCATTTTCCATGCCCGGCGTTCGACACTTATGTCCGTCGTCGATGGCAATTTAACCACTATCGGGGAGAGGGAACCTGGAATGCGCTCTTTCTATAGAATGGGCGGTGGCCTCGGGGTCGTCACGGCGATGATGGCGGCCCCGGTGAGCGCGCCATCGGCATCGGCATCGGGCCAGTTCGCGGTGGCGTGTGACGCCACGGCGCTGGCCAGTGCGGTCATCGCGGCGAACGCCTCACCCGCCATACTCCGGCTGGCTCCACGCTGCGTTTACAACATCACCTCCCAGCTCCCGCAGATCACCGGAAACGTCGTGCTCGTCGGCGGGCCGAGCACCACGATCAGGCATGATCCGGCGACGGCCGCGAATTTCCGGCTCCTGGACGTCGGGGCCTCGGGAGGCCTTCGGGTCATAGGCATTTTTCTCCGCAATGGAAATCCTGCCGGAAATGGGGGCGGAGTCCAGAACGCCGGTCGGCTGGTACTCGACCATGTGACCCTCAACGGCAACCTCGCGGGCGCCTCGGCCGTCGCCGGTGGCAACGGTGGTGCCCTGGCCAACCTCCCGGGTGCGCGTGCGCTGGTCGCCCGCAGCGTGATCAGCTCGAACGAGGCCATCCGCGCCCTCGCCGAGACCGGCACGGGCAACGGCGGCGGGATCGACAATGCCGGCGACCTGACGATCTTCGCGAGCCGTCTGGTCGCGAACAACGCCACCAGCGCGCTGTCCGTCGCGGGCACGGGCAACGGTGGAGGCCTGGCGACGCAGCCGGGCGGCGTGTCCCGCGTCATCCAGGCCACCATCAACGAGAACACCGCGACGAACGCCGGCGGCGGTGTGTTCAACGCGGGCACCACCTCGCTCATCCGCAGCCTCGTCCTGCGCAACCGGGCCACGATCGCCGGCGGCGTGTTCGGGTCGGTGACCCTGCGCCGTTCGATCGTGCGCGGCAACACGCCCGACAACTGCGTCCCGGCCGCTCCGGCCTGCAACTGAAGGGCGGGGGACAGATGATGCGAACCTCGATTCCGGCCGGCCGCGTCGCCGCGGGCCTCATCCTCGCCGCCTCGGCCACCCTGGGCGCCGTCCCGGCGGAGGCCACCGCGGACGCGCCGCGGACGACGCCGTACGCGGTCGG
>NZ_JBHLZP010000281.1:0-10730 GCF_042429965.1 Actinoallomurus acaciae | reverse complement strand
GCTGGCGGTCGCGCTGTGGCCGGACGACGGTCCGGGCCGCGCCGGCGCGCCGCCTGGGGTTCCGCCGCCCGCCGTCACCGTGGGATCGGCCAACTTCGCCGAGAGCTCCCTGCTCGGCGAGGTGTACGCGCAGGCGCTGGAGGCCAAGGGATACCGGGTGACGCGGAGGTTCAACCTGGGCGACCGGGAGACGTACCTGCCGCAGGTGCGGTCCGGGCAGATCGACGTGATCGCCGAGTACACCGGCGCGCTCGCCGTGTCGCTCGACCCGGCCGGCACCGCCGTCACGGCGGCGCAGGTCGACGCGGTCCTCGCCCGCACGCTCCCACCCGAGCTCGAACTCCTGCGCTCCGCGCCGGCCGAGGACAGGGACACGGTGACGGTCACCAGGAGGACCGCCGAACGGTACGGCCTGCGGACGATCGCCGACCTCAGGCCGGTGGCGGGCGACCTGGTCATGGGCGGCCCGCCGGAGTTTCAGACACGGCACCAGGGCCTGGTCGGGCTGCGCGGCACGTACGGGCTGAACTTCCGGAGTTACCAGCCGTTCCAGACCGACGACCGGACCACGGTCGTCCGGCAGCTCAAGGACGGCCACATCGACGCGGCGGACCTGTTCGCGACCGAACCGGCGATCGCCGAGGGCGGGCTCGTGGTGCTGGCGGATCCCGAGCACGTGTTCAGCGCGCAGAACGTCACGCCGCTGGTCCACCGTTCGGCGCTGAGCGCCGCCGGCCGCGCCGCGCTCGACGCCGTCTCGGCGAAGCTGACGACCGGCGCCCTGCTGCGCATGAACGTCCGCATGCTCACCGACCGGGTCCCGGCCCGTACGGTGGCCGCCGACTGGCTGCGTCAGGCGGGCCTGCTCACCACGCACGGCCTGGTCACCACGCATGGCACCGCTCCCTGACGGCCGCCGCATGCGATCACGCGGCCACCATGGCGATGACCGGCCATGCTCCGGCGCGGCACTCGCGCCGACGGTTCAGCCCTACTTGATGAAGCCCTGCTGCTTGAGCCAGTCATGGGCGACCTGCTTCGGCTCGTAGCCGTCGACGTCGACCTTCGCGTTGAGCTGGCTCATGGTCTCGTTCGTGAGCTTCTGCGCCACCGGTGCGAAGATCTTTTGGATCTGCGGGTACTTGTCGGCGATCTGCTGGCGCAGGGTGAGCGAGGCGTTGTAGACGGGGAAGAAATGCTTGTCGTCCTCCAGGACCTGCAGGTGCTTGGCGGGAATGCGGCCGTCGGTGGTGAAGACCTCGCCGAAGTTGCAGGTCGAGCCCTTCGCGGTCTCGGTGTAGATGACCCCGGTGTCGAGCTGTTTGACGTTCCCCGCCGGGACGTTCATCTCGTACGCCTTCTTCAGGCCGGGCCAGCCGTCGTCACGGGTGGAGAACTCGCTCTCGATGCAGAATGTCGCCTCGGCGGGCTTCGTCTTGAGCAGGTTCGCCACGTCGGACATGGTCTTCACGCCGAGCTGCCGGCCCTCCGCCTGCCGGATCGCGAACGCGTAGGTGTTGTTCAGCGGAGCGGGCGGCTCCCAGACGATCTTGTTTTTGGTCAGGTCCTCCTTGGCCACCGCCTGGTACTGCTCGGCGGGGTCCGGGATCGGCTTGGCGTGCTTGAGATAGGTGATCCAGCCGGTCCCGGTGTAGTCCCAGTACAGGTCGATGAGGCCTGAGGTCAGCGCGTTGCGGGTGTTGGTCGACCCCTGGATGTTGGTCTTGTCGGTGACGGTCGCGCCGTGCGCGCGCAGCAACTGCAGGGTCATCTGCCCGAGCACGAGTTGTTCGGTGAACTCCTTCGAGCCGACGCGGAGCGACGCCCCCTTGAGCTCCTGGCCGGCGCTCCCCTGTTCGACATCGGACTTGGTTCCGCCGCAGGCGGCGAGTGACGCGGCAAGAGTGAGTACTCCGAAAGTCGTTCCGATGGCGCGAAAACGCATGTGAACCTTTCTCTCTCGGCCGGTCGTGGCGATCGGCCCGGACGTCGGTCGGGCGGAATCGGTCAGGAGAGACCGCGCGGTCGTAGCACGTCCTCGGCAAGGCTGCCGAGCCAGTCGACCAGGAACGCGATGCAGCAGGTGAGGACGCCTCCAGTGATCAGGACCGGATGGCGTGACAGTTTGATGCCGTTGACGATCATGTCGCCGAGTCCACCCGCGTTGACGAAGGTGGCGAGCGTGGCCACGCCGACGGTGAGCACCAGTGCCGTCCGTAGACCGGCCAGGATCACCGGCACGGCGAGCCGTAGCTCCACCGACCGCAGCACCTGCAGCCGCGTCATCCCCATGCCCCGTGCCGCCTCGACCAGGGCGGGGTCGACCTGCTGGATGCCGACCATCGTGTTGCGGAGCACGGGCAGCACGCCGTACGCGACCAGGCCGATCATGGCGATCTTGAACCCGACTCCGAACTTGATGGTGAGGAGCACCAGCACGCCGATGGAGGGGATCGCCTGGCCCAGGTTGGAGAGGCCGAGGATGACCGGGCTCACCCACCTGGCCCGCGGCCGCGAGACGAGGACGCCGAGAGGGATCGCGATGACGACGATGATCACGCTGGCGACCAGCGTGAGTTTGAGGTGCTCGATCACCCGGTCGTGCATGTACGTGTAGTTCAGCGTGCGCCGCTCGATCGAATCGAGCCTGAGCCCGTGCACCCACAGGTAGAGCACGCCGAGCGCGGCGGCGATCGCGAGCGGCGTCCCCAGGTGCCGGAGCAGGACGCGTGCCCGGCCGCGTCGTGGTGCCCGGGTGTCACCGATCTCGCCGGTGACGGGCAGCGTGTCAGCCACCACTCGGCTCGACCTCCCGGCTCTCGCTGTTGATCGCTTGGCAGATGTCGTGGTACGTCAGGCGGTGACGTACGTCCCCCGCGACGGTGGCGACCTCCTCGGTCCCGTGCGCGACCATGGCGTCCAGCGCCTCGCGCAGCGTCGCCGTCGCCTCGACCTCCGGCAGCCCGGCCGTCCCCTCCGGGCCGTCGCCGGCCGTGCGGACGTCCTCGACGGTGATCAGGGCCAGGCGCTTCAGCGTCCCCGCGGTGCCGATGAAACCGGCGACGTAGTCGTCCGCGGGAGCACTCAGGATCCGCGCCGGCCGGTCGTACTGGGCGATGTGGGACCCCTCCCGCAGTACGGCGATCCGGTCACCGAGCCTGATGGCCTCCTCGAAGTCGTGCGTGACGAAGATGATGGTCTTGCGGAGTTCGCGCTGTAGGCGCAGGAACTCGTTCTGCAGGTGTTCGCGGGTGATCGGGTCGGTGGCGCCGAACGGCTCGTCCATCAGCATCACCGGTGGGTCCGCGGCGAGCGCGCGCGCCACCCCGACGCGCTGTTGCTGCCCGCCGGACAGCTGACGTGGATACCTTGAGCGAAAGTCCGCCGCGTCGAGCCCGACCAGGCCGAGCAGTTCGTCCACCCGGTCGCCGATCCTGCTCTTCGACCAGCCGAGCAGCTTCGGCACCACGCCGACGTTCTGGGCGATGGTCAGGTGCGGGAACAGCCCGATCTGCTGGATCACGTAACCGACGTGGCGGCGCAGGTCGTCCGGACGCATCTTCAGCACGTCCTCGTCGCCGATGCGGATCTCGCCGGAGGTCGGCTCGATCAGCCGGTTGATCATCTTCATCGTGGTCGTCTTCCCGCACCCGGAGGGGCCGACGAAGACGACGAGCTCCCCGGCCGGCACGTCGAGCGAGATCGCGTCCACGGCGGGGTCGGACCGTCCCGGATAGCGCTTGGTGAGCTCGCGCAACTCGATCCGGACGCCACCGTCACTGTTCTCGAACACGAAGACCCCTCGGACTGGTTAGACGGCGGACGATGAGGAAGAACAGGTCACAGAGAAGGGCGAGGATCACGATGCCCAGCGTTCCGGCCAGCGCCTCGTTCAGCGAGTTCGCCGAGCCCAGCCGGGCCAGCCCGTCGAGGATCTGCTGGCCCAGCCCGGGACCGGCCACATACGCCGCGATCGCGGTGATGCCGATGATCATTTGGGTGGCCACGCGGATCCCGCTGAGGATCAGCGGCCAGGCGAGCGGGAGCTGAAGACGCCACAGGACGTGGAGGGAGCTCATCCCCATGCCGCGTCCGGCCTCGGTGACCGCCGAGTCGACGCCGCGCAGGCCCACGACCGTGTTCCGGATGATGGGCAGCAGCGAGTAGAGGGTGAGGGCGAACACGGTCGGTGACCAACCGAGGCCGAGCACCGGGATCAGCAGACCGAGCAGGGCGAACGACGGGATCGTGAGGAACCCGCTGGAGACGCCGATGGCGAAGCCGCTCAGCCGCCGGTGCCGCCAGGTGAGTACCCCGATACCGACCCCGAGCACGGTGGCGATGGCGATCGACACCGCTACGACGAGTGCGTGCTGTCCGAACGCACGCATGAGCTCGTCCGACCGCGTCTGGACGTACTCGGTGAAGGTCATCGCACTCTTTGAATAGCCATGATTTATACCTAATTGTCAGGATCTAACGCGTGGAGGGTGGAAGCTTACGGCATGGAACGGTACGAAACCATGTGTGGACCCTGAGTTACGACGGCAACGGTCGCGTCCGCGCGCGGTGCGCGGGCGCTCGGCGCGCGGATGACGGCAGCGGGCGGGAGGTCCGGTCCGTTGTCGCGAGGCAAGCAGTTGACCTGCGAAAACGTCGATGATCATCGTGTGCGTGCGAGGCCGTGCGATCGCGGCCGGGAGCACACCGCGCCGGGAGCGGATCACAACGAAGATTACGTTTTGGCATCGCAGGCGCGAAATCCGCCGGAGCGGGATCAATTAGCCGACGAAACGTTCGGCGGCGGGCCGCCGAACGGGTCTCACCCCTTGACGGTCAGCAGGGGACGCAGCTCGACGACGGGGTCGGCGACGCCCGCGTTCCGCAGACTGGAGACGACCGGGCCGACGTCCTTGTAGACCCAGGGCGCCTCCTGCTTGAGGTCACGGCGCCAGGCGGCCATGACGTCGGCGCGGTGGGCGACCTTGGGATCGCGGTGGTCCAGCGGCGTGACCACGCGGAACTCCGCCAGGAACGCGTCGAGCTCCTTGTCGTTCGCGCGTGAGGCGGCACCGCGCGGAACCCGGCGGCCCGCGCCGTGACAGGCGCTCGCCAGCGACCGCGGGTTGCCGCGGCCACGCAGGAGGTGGCTCGCCGCGCCCATCGAGCCGGGCACGATGACGGGCTCGCCCCACAGTGCGTACGGTCCGCCGGCCGTCTCCGCATAGCCTCCGGCCGGGGTGGCGCCCTTGCGGTGGGTGACGGTGTCTCCGTCCTGCCAGAGCAGGTTGTGCGGCGCGTCGTACACGAGGTCGGCGGTGAGGTCGCCGCACTCGGCGGCCAGCCCGGCGCGCAGCATGAGGGACAGGAAGAACCGGTTGCCGACCGCGAAGTTCGCCGCGTTGCCGAGCGCGTCGAGGTAGCGCCTCCGCCGCGCCGCGGAGCGCTCGTCGAGCAGCATCGGAATGATCTTGTTGTCGGGTGCGGGGAGCTCCTCCGGCCACGCGGCGCGGGCCTGGTCCATGCCGTCGGCGTTCGCCTGGTGGCCGAGGGACAGCGAGCCGCTGTGCACCATCGAGACGATCTGGCCGAGTTCGAGCCCCCAGGCGTACGCGGCCTGCCGGTCGTGGACGGCGGCGACGTACTGCAGTTCGGCGAAGTGGTTGCCGCCGCCGACACCGCCGATGATGCTGTCGTAGCTCGTGCCGCCCGCGCTCGTGATCCAGTCGCGGAACGGCTCGGCGGTCGTGGTGGGGTAGCGGGAGCGGTGGATCCGGTCGTGCCGCTCGTCGTCGCGCAGCGCCGCCCAGACGCCGTCATCCGGCCGGGGACCCGCGTCGAGCAGGCCGGGCAGGCCGTCGCGGAGCAGGCCCTCGCGCTGCGCCGCGGTCAGGGCGATGCGGCGGCCGCCCTCGAAGAACAGGTGGCGCAGGCGGCGTTCGAGGGCGTCGAGCCGTGGCCGTACGTCGTCCACGGTCAGCGAGGTCGTCTCCACGCGCATGCCGCAGTTGATGTCGTTGCCGACGGCCTGCGGGATCAGCGCGCCGCGGGTGCGCAGGACCGTACCGATCGGGATGCCGGCGCCCTTGTGGAGGTCGGGGGTGAGCACGACCTGGGTGATCGCGGCGTCGCCACCGAGGCGTTCGAGGGTGCCGGCGGTCTGGAGGACGGTGAGGATCTCGTCGATGGCGCTGGATTCGATCGGCACGTCCTCGGCGGCGCAGATGTCGACCGGGACGTGCCAGGGGTTGGGCAGACGCAGCCAGTCGTCGTCGACGCGGACGAGTCGTGGGTCTTGCGTGGGAGAACTGGGCATGAGGCCTTCCTGGTGGCTGCTCGATGAGGCATGAGGAATCGCCGCCGCGTTTTCGGTGCGCGGCGGGTCGCCGGTATTCCCCGGGGTTCAGCAGCCGCGAGGTGGAACGACGATATCCCGCCCGGCCGGGACGGCCGCAACGGGATTTCGCCGGTTCTCCGGTCAGCGGGTCTCCACCGCCGGGGCCGGGGCCGGGGCGGTGAGCGGGGCCCGGCGGGCGCTGCGGAGGGTGCTGACGCTCATCGCCAGCAGCCAGTAGCTGAGGATCGCGCCCATGGAGGCGGTCGTGCCCCAGCCGTTGGCGGCGTAGAAGAACGCGGGCTTGTTGCCGAAGAACATCGAGGGGATGAAGGCGAAGTTGATCGCGGCCAGGACGTACGCCGAGCGGCCGGTCCAACGGGGGAGGGCCCGGGTGCGGCCGATCGCGTACCCGACGGTGGCGAGGAAGGTGCCGAGCAGCATGCGCCCGATCGAGCCGTACAGGATGTAGGTGCCGTTGACGGTGATGGTCGGATCGATCGGGTGGTCGGTCGCGATGACGGAGCCCGCCTCCAGGCCGTGCGAGATGAGGGTGACCACGACGTAGGCGAGCCCGGCGGCGGAGGCGATTCCGCCGATCCACTCGTGGCGCGGGCTGACGGACTTGATCAGTTCGCGGAAGCCGGTGACGAAGAGGAGGAGGAAGCCGAGGGCGAGGATGCCGATCAGCAGGCGGGACAGGACGTTCCAGTCCGGCGGGGCTCCGTCGTAGATGAAATAGAGCGGAACCTCGAGGATGAGCGCCATGGCGGCGGCGAGGCAGGTGAATCCGGTGAACTTCCGGGCGAGTTTCTCGTTCATTTCAGCTGGGGCCTTTCCAGAATCTCTTGCGGACAGGAGTAATCCTGCGCGGGAAGGCCATAGCGTGTCGGTGGGCGTGGACACCGGCTGAAGGTGGATCTGACACCACCCCTTCTCCGGTGGCACCAGTGCTCCGACCCGGGCTCCGGCGGGATATGCCGCTACGCCGGGGCGTCCCAGAGGTCGAGTTCCCGGTTGATCTCCTCGCGCGGCGACGTGTCGCCGCCCCGCGTCCAGTACTGCGCCGCGCGGCCGAACGGAAGGACGGTCGACGCCGCGCTGCCGAGGACGCCGACGCGGTTGTTCAACACGCGCGTTCCGCCTTTGCCGTCCGCGATCTGGTAGGACAGGACCCGTATCTTGCGTTGGTTGAACGGATACGGATTCCCGGACGGGTCGGTCCAATACTGGTTGAACCCGAAGTTGCGGAGAACGCCGTTCTTCGCCGCTCGCCAGGTCTGCTTTCCGGTGCTGACGAACACGTGGAAGTTGTTGATTCTCCCGTGTTTCCCGGTGGCGTCGGCCCGGACGCGAGATATGGTCTGGCGCCCGCCGCCGTACCCGGAGTCCAGGAACTTCCTTCCCGGTGACGAACGCAGCAGCGTCGTGAACGACTTCTCCTTGATCTGCCGGAGCTCTGCGCGCAGCCGGCTCACCAGCCCGCGGATGCGCCGGAGCATTCCGGCCAGCACCGCCATCACGCGCCCGACGTCGCCGGCGGTTCTCTCCGACTCCGCGGTGATCCGCTGCGCGGCGGCCAGCTCCGAGGCTCCGAACGTCTCGGCCGCGACCAGCTGGGCGCTGAGCCAGGCCAGCACCGCCCATGTCACCACTTCGCCGATCATCCCCCGGATGATGGCCTCGACGTCGGTGATGAGCGAGCTGACCAGCTGCAGAAGCGCCGCGGTCCGGTCGGCGCTGCCCGCGGTGTCGGTGATCCCGTCCCGCATCGCCGTCAGCCGCCGCCGTGCGGTGTCCGCGACCGTGCCCTGCCACGTCCCGCCGAGCGTCTGGTCCATGGTCTGGTCGAGATCGGTCGCGAGCCTGCGGCAGCCCTGGGCGATGCTGTCGAAGTTGTAGGCGGCCTGCCCGGTGGCGATCGGGTCACCCGTCAGCCGGTCCGTGATGGTCTTGGTCCAGTAGAACGCGTTCAGCAGAAAGGAGACGCCGCCCCGGAGCAGAAAACCGATCGGGTCGGCGATGATGTTGGCGTAATTGGAGCGTACTCCCAGGAAGGCGGCGGAGGCATCGGTGACCAGCATCGCGATATCGGTGCCGATGTTGTACTTATCGTCACTGTCCAGGTCGCCGAAGAACCGCCAGGTATGAAGGGCGGCCGAACCCAGCACGCCGGCGGACATGGGCAGGGAGGTGATGACGCCGTTCCAGGTCCGGTGGTTCTGGTAGAACTGCGAGGCCGGATTCAGCCGGCGAATGTCCTGGTCGGCGTGATCGTTTCCGACTTTCGCCAATACCTTCAGGCATGCCGTTTCGGCCGAGGAATAGTTGGCGGCCGTGTCGTGCAGGCGTTTCTTCGCGCCGTCGATGGCGCCGGACATGTGGTCGAGGTGTTGTTTGAACTCGGCCGCGAGTGACAGGAAGTCCTCGCGCAGGGAGCGGAGCAGCCCCCACGCGTGCGTGGATGACAGAGAACGCGCCACATCGTCGGTGGTGTGATGAAACGTCTCCACCCGGGACGTCAGTGCCCCGATGCCGTGCGCGGCGCTGCCGACGGCGCCGGCGGAGGCGGTGAATCCGTCCATGCGCCGCCCCTCGAAACGATCCGGTGGTGCCCGGCGTCAAGCGATGAACACCGAAGTCGATCTTACCGAGCGACCGGCCGGGGCTTGCGGGGGAGCCGCCCGTGAGCCGCGGCGACCGGGCGTCCGGGGGGTGGCCGTACCGGGCGTTCGATGGTATCTCTGGGTAGTTGACCGATTACCGGACGCTTCTTGGTGCGTCCTTGACGTCGCCGGTGAGGTGCGTTGGACGAGCGGATTGCCGCGGGCGGGAGGCCACCCCGCCATGTGGCGTGCGTGATGGACGGCAACGGCCGGTGGGCGGCGCGCCGGTCGCTGCCGCGCACGGCCGGGCATCGGGCCGCGGAGACCGCGGTGATCGACGTCATCGAGGCGGCGCACACGGCCGGGGTCGAGTGGCTGAGCCTGTACGCCTTCTCCACGGAGAACTGGCGGCGGCCTCCGGCCGAGGTCGCCTTCCTGATGCGGCTGGTGCGCCGCGCCATCCGCAGGCATGCCCTGTCGCTGCACGCGCGCGGCATCCGGTGCCGTTTCCTCGGAGTCGCCGATCCCCGCATCCCGCCGCCGCTGGCCCGCGACATCGCCGACCTGACGGCGCTCACCCGCGACAACCGGCGGATGACGCTGACGGTGGCGTTCGACCACGGCGGACGCCGCGACATCGTCGAGGCCGCGCGGTCGCTCGTCCGCGACCGGGTGCCGGCCGAGCAGATCACCGAGGAGACCTTCGCCCATCATCTGCCCCACCCGGACACACCCGAGGTGGACCTGGTCATCCGCACCTCCGGCGAGCAGCGCATCTCCAATTTCATGCTCTGGCACGTGGCCTACGCCGAGTGGGTCTTCCCCCTCGTGCTGTGGCCGGACTTCCGCGCCGGGCACTTCCGCGAGTGCCTGGACCTCTACCGGCGGCGCGAACGCTGGTTCGGCGACGTACGGATACCGACCATGACAGGAGACGAAACGTGACGAGCGAGATCGCGACCGCCCCGGCTCCGGCCGACCTGTACGGCCCGGACTCGATGCTCCGGCGGTTGTCCCACGAGGCCCGCTGGGGGCTGGCGGTGGCCCGCGCCACCGTCCTGGAGGCCGCGCACCCGCAGATCGGCGCGGCGCTGATCGACAACTCCACGTTCGTCGCCCACCCGTGGCGGCGGCTGCGCAACACCGTCCTCAGCGCCCAGCGGCTCGTCGACGCCGACGAGCGGGTGCGGCGACGGGAGGCGGCCCGGCTGGGCCGCATGCACGCCCGTATCGCCGGCACCGACGCCGAGGGCCGCCCGTACTCCGCGCTCGATCCGGGGGCGCGCGCCTGGGTGGTGGCGACGCTGTTCGAGTCCACGGTCACGATGTACCGGCTGGGCGGCCGGTCCCTCGACGTCGCGTCCCTCGGCCGCCTCTACGCCGAGTTCCGGCTGTTCCTCGCCCTGATGGAGGGCGGCGAGGGCGGCGAGGGCGGGCTTCCCCCGACGCTGCGGGAGTTCTGGCGCTACTACGACCTGATGGTCGAGGAGCGCCTGGAGAACACCGAGGCGGCCGCCCTCATCCTGCACCGGCTGTTCGCGCAGGTGCCCGCGCCGCCCGTGCTACGCGACCGCCCGGCGGTGTGGGCGGCGGGGCGGGCGCTGGCCGCCCCGCTCGCCACGACGGTCACCGTGGGGTCGCTGCCGGCCTCGCTGCGCGAACGACTCGGGCTCGCCGAGATCCCCGGCGCGCGGACGCTGACGCACGCCGCGTACCTGTCCACCGACCTTGCGTCGCGCCTGCTGCCGGACGCGTGGACGCGGCTGGAGACGGTCATGGCGATGTTCGAC
>NZ_JBHLZP010000280.1:0-10762 GCF_042429965.1 Actinoallomurus acaciae | reverse complement strand
GCAGGGCGTTCCGCGGCTGCGGGGCCGGTGGAAGGGCGGGCCACTGCCGCGCGGGTCCGCGATCGTACGCGGGCGGCATCGGGGCCGGCGCGCGCGGCGGCTCGTAGTAGCCCCACGGCTCCGCGTACGGCGTCGGCTCGTCGAGGTCGTCCTCGAACGGCGGGTCCGCGAGCGCGACCGGTGCGGCCCATCTGCGGCCCATCAGCGCCAGCACGATCACGAACAGCAGTACGCCGAAGGGCACGGCGAGCAGCCCCGCCATGATCGGCATTCCGGGATCGCCCACGACGGCCGCCTTCCCCGCGCAGTCAGTGCGCAGATGCTATGGCACCCCACCACGCTCGCGGGAGGAGTCGCATACACCCTGAAACCACATCGTGACAGGCGACCTCGGGTCAGGCTCCACGATTCGGCCTATGTAGGCTCCGGACATGAGCCTGGTCGTACGGAACGAACTGACGGACGACGAGGTCGCGGCGGTTCTCGACCTCATCGAGGAGGCCGCGGACGCCGACGGCGTGCGGCCGATCGGTGAGAGCTCCCTGCTGCGGCTGCGCGACGGCGGCGGCGCCGTGCTCGCCTACGACGGCGACACGCCGGCGGGAGTGGCCGTCCTCGACGGCGACGCGGCCGAACTCGCGGTCCGGCCCGCGTTCCGGCGGCGCGGTCACGGCCGCGCGCTCGCCACCGCACTGGCCGGCCAGGTGGAGAGGCTGAACGTCTGGGCCCACGGCGAACTGCCCGGCGCCGTCGCGCTCGCCGAGGCACTCGGCTTCGAACGTTTCCGTGCTCTGTGGAAGATGGAGCGCCCCTCCGGCGCTCCGCTGCCCGAGGTCACTCTCCCGCCCGGCGTACGTCTGCGCACGTTCACCCCCGGCCGGGACGAGGACGCCTGGGTCCGCGTCAACGCCCGCGCCTTCGCCGACCACCCCGAGCAGGGCCGGTGGACGCGAGCGGACCTCGAACGCCGCGAGCGCGAGCCGTGGTTCTCCGCGGAGGGCTTCTTCCTCGCCGAGCGCGAAGACGGGGACGGAGACGAGGCCGCCGGGCTGCTCGGTTTCCACTGGACGAAGGTGCACGATGACGGCCCGATCGGCGAGGTGTACGTGGTCGGCGTCGACCCGTCCGCGCAGGGGCTCGGACTGGGCCGCGTCCTGACGGTCACCGGGCTGCGGCACCTGGAGAGCAGGGGCCTGCCCGCGGTCATGCTGTACGTCGACGAGTCGAACACGGCGGCAACGGCCCTTTACACAAAGCTCGGCTTCGAACTCCGCTCGACCGACGCCATGTACCGCAACTAGTGGTAAATCGGGTAGTCACCAAAGCGTCACCAGCCCTGACGCGCCCGGGTGTGGGGCCGTTAACCGAACGGTCGCCTCTCGTAACACCTACTTTTCCCAGACATCACACCTGAGTTCATTCTCCGTTCACCTAGATCAGAGTGAGTGGACACCTCTTCTCCTTAGCGTCGGGCATCGATGGTGGTCCCAACCTGGACAAACGCCCGGAGGACCGCCCGACTACCTTTGAGGAGAAGTTTCGGTGAAGATCGGCACACGGCTGGCCGCCATCGGCGGCGTAGCCCTCGTGGGTGCGCTTTCGCTGACCGCGTGCGGTACGGACAAGAACGGCGACGCGCCCGCCGCGGCCAGCGGCGACTGCGTGAAGTCCACGGTCAACGCGGCCGGATCCACGGCTCAGGCGAACGCCATGAGCGAGTGGATCAAGGGCTACCAGCAGAGCTGCCCCGGCTCCAACGTGAACTACAACGGCAGCGGCTCGGGTGCGGGCGTCCAGGCGTTCACCGGCGGCCAGGTCGCCTTCGCCGGCTCGGACTCGGCGCTCAAGCCCGAGGAGCACGGCCCGGCCGATGCCCGTTGCAAGAGCGGCAAGGCGCTCGACCTGCCCATGGTCGGCGGCCCGATCGCGATCATCTACAACCTCAAGGGCGTCGACGGCATCCAGCTGGCGCCCAAGACGCTCGCGAGCATCTTCGCGGGCAAGGTCAAGACTTGGAACGACCCGGCGATCGCCAAGGACAACTCCGGCGTGAAGCTGCCGTCCACGCCGATCAAGCCGCTGCACCGCTCGGACGACTCGGGCACGACGGACAACCTGACCAAGTTCCTGCTCGCCACCGCACCGGACGTGTGGAAGTTCGAGGGCGGGAAGACCTGGCCGTCCGCGGCCGGCGGCCAGGGCCTGAAGGGCTCCGACGGCGTCTCCACCGGCGTCAAGCAGGGTGACGGCTCCATCGGGTACGCCGAGCTGTCCTACGCCACCAACGGCAAGCTGCAGACCGCCAAGATCCAGAACGGCTCCGGCCAGTACAGCGAGGTCAGCTCCGACACCGCCTCCAAGGCGATCTCGGGCGCGCAGGTCGCCGGCCAGGGCAACGACCTGTCCCTGTCGCTCGACTACAAGGCCAAGGACGGCTACCCGATCGTCCTGGTCACCTACGAGATCGTTTGCGAGAAGGGTCTCCCCGACGAGCAGGCGAAGTTCGTCAAGTCCTTCCTCACCTACACCTCCAGCCAGCAGGGTCAGTCGATCCTGAGCGGCCTCGGGTACGCGCCGATCCCCGACGCGATCCTGACCAAGGTCCAGGCGGCCGTGAAGGGCCTGGCCTGACCGAGACGGTCTCTGAGCCGGCGCGGATCGACCGCGCCGGCTCGGTGGCATAACCAGCCCATGAGTAACGAGGAGTGCGAACGAGTGACCAGCGAGACCCTTGAGCAGGGTGCCACCGGCTCCCTGGGCGGACGGGGACGCAGACTCAGCACCGGCCGCCTGGGGGATCGCCTGTTCGGCGCCTCTGCCCGCGGTTCCGGCATCCTTCTGCTCCTCATCATCGCGGCGATCGCGGTGTTCCTCATCGCGAAGGCCCTCCCGGCACTGCGGGCGGACAAGGCCAACTTCTTCACCTCACAGGAGTGGAACCCGGACGCGGCCCAGCCGCGGTTCGGCATCCTGCAGCTCGTGTGGGGCACACTGCTGTCGTCCTTCATGGCGCTGATCCTCGCCACGCCGGTGGCGATCGGAATCGCGCTGTTCATCGCCTTCTACTCGCCGCGCCAGCTGGCCTCCGGCCTGGGCTACGTGGTCGACCTGCTCGCCGCCGTGCCGAGCGTGGTGTACGGCCTGTGGGGCCTGCAGTTCTTCGTGCCGAAGATGGCCAGTGTCGCGAACTTCCTGCACGACGACGTCGGCTGGTTCCCGCTCTTCGGCGGCGACAGTGTGGGCGGGCAGTCCATCCTGACCGCCTCCGTCGTGCTGGCGATCATGATCCTGCCGATCATCTCCTCGATCTCGCGTGAGGTGTTCCTGCAGGTGCCGCGGGCGAACGTCGAGGCGGCCCTGGCGCTGGGCGCGACCCGCTGGGAGGTCATCCGGATGGCCGTGCTGCCGTTCGGCCGCTCGGGCATGGTCAGCGCCGCGATGCTCGGCCTGGGCCGGGCGCTCGGCGAGACCATCGCGGTCGCGATGGTGCTGTCCACCGCGTCCGGCATCTCGCTGCGGATCCTCAGGCCGGGCGGAAACACCTTCGCCGCCAACATCGCGAACACCTTCGGCATGGCCGGGAACACGGGCCGCGGCGCGCTCATCGCCTCCGGATTGGTGCTGTTCGTGATCACCCTTGTCGTCAACATGCTCGCCCGGGCGATCGTCGCGCGCCGCAAGGAGTTCGTGTGAACGAGCGAACCGACCAGCACCGGCGAAGGAGGACTCGTGAGCACTCTTGATCAGCCGACACTGCGCGGGGTGTCCGCCGGCCGCAAGGCCAAGGACCGGATCGTCCAGATCTTCGTCTATGTGGCCTTCCTGCTCGCGGTCATTCCGCTGCTGTCCGTCCTGTGGACGGTCGTGTCGAAGGGCATCAAGCGCTTCGACCCGGAGTTCTTCACCCACTCCCTGAACGGCATCGGCGCCAACGACGTCGGCGGCGGCGCGTACCACGCGATCATCGGAACCGTCGAGCAGGTCCTGCTGGCGAGCATCATCGCCATCCCGATCGGGGTGCTGACCGCCGTCTACCTGGTGGAGTACGGCCGGGACAGCCGGCTGGCCAAGCTCGTGAGCTTCTTCGTGGACGTCATGACGGGCCTGCCCTCGATCGTGGCGGGCCTGTTCATCCTGGCGTTCTGGCTCCTGCTGCTCGGTTTCAGCTTCTCCGGCTTCGCCGGCGCGCTGGCACTGTCGATCCTGATGATGCCGACCGTCGTCCGCGCCGCCGAGGAGATGCTCAAGCTGGTCCCGAACGACCTGCGCGAGGCCTCGTACGCGCTGGGCGTGCCCCGGTGGCGGACGATCTGCTTCGTCGTGCTGCCGACGGCCTTCACCGGCATCATCACCGGCATCATGCTGGCCATCGCCCGCGTCATGGGCGAGACGGCTCCCCTGCTGCTGACGGTGTTCGTGACCTCGGCGATCAACAACAACCCGTTCCAGGGACCGCAGATGGCCCTGCCGCTCTTCATCTTCGACCAGGCGGGGCGGCCGAACGATGCCGCGATCAACCGGGCGTGGGCGGCCGCACTCACCCTGATCGTGATCATCATGCTGCTCAACCTCGTGGCACGCATCGTCGCCCGCCTGCGCAAGCCCGTTTCCCGATAGGAGTAGTGCCCCCATGGCCAAGCGGATCGAGATCTCCGGGCTGAACGCCTACTACGGCAAGACCCGGGCCATCGAGGACATCTCGATGACGGTCGAACCCCGCTCCGTGACCGCGTTCATCGGCCCCTCCGGATGCGGCAAGTCGACCCTGCTGCGCACGCTGAACCGCATGCACGAGGTGATCCCCAACGCACGGGTCGAGGGCAAGGTGATGCTCGACGACCTCAACCTGTACGGCTCGGACGTGGACCCCGTCGCGGTCCGGCGTGCGGTCGGCATGGTCTTCCAGCGGCCGAACCCGTTCCCCACGATGTCGATCTTCGACAACGTGGCGGCCGGCCTGAAGCTGAACGGCGTCCGCGGCCGCAACCGGCTCGGCGAGATCGTGGAGCGGTCGCTGCGCGGCGCGAACCTGTGGAACGAGGTCAAGGACCGGCTCAACCGGCCCGGCGCGGGCCTGTCCGGCGGTCAGCAGCAGCGGCTCTGCATCGCGCGGGCGATCGCGGTCGAGCCGCAGGTGCTGCTCATGGACGAGCCGTGCTCGGCGCTCGACCCGATCTCCACTCTCGCCGTCGAGGACCTGATCGCGTCGCTGAAGGACCAGTACACGATCGTCATCGTCACGCACAACATGCAGCAGGCCGCCCGGGTGAGCGACCGGACCGGGTTCTTCAACCTGGCCGGCCAGGGACAGCCGGGGCGCCTGGTCGAGATCGACGACACCAACAAGATCTTCACGAACCCGAGCGAGAAGGCAACGGAGGACTACATCACCGGTCGCTTCGGGTGACGCTCGCGGGAACGAAGGTGTCCGGACGGAGCGGGGGCACCGTCCGGGCACCGGCGTACGCGCCGCGTCTCCCGGAGGAGGAACACGAACCTGGACCGACCGGTGTCCGGCACTCCGCCGCGCTCGGTGCCGGACGCCGGTCAGTGGAACAGGCTGATGACCCCGTACGCGACGGCCGCGACGATGCCGGCGGCCGGGATGGTCAGGACCCAGGCCACCACGATGTTGCCGGCGACGCCCCAGCGCACCGCCGACAGCCGCTTCGTGGAGCCGACGCCCATGATGGCCGCGGTGATCGTGTGCGTGGTGGAGACCGGCGCCTGCCAGATGAACGCCGTGGCGTACAGGACGCTCGCCGCGGTGGCCTCGGCGGCGAACCCCTTCGGCGGGTCGAGCTCGATGACCCGTCGGCCGAGCGTCCGCATGATCCGCCAGCCGCCCGCGTACGTGCCGAGGGACAGCACCGCCGCGCAGATCAGGATGACCCAGACCGGCACGTGGGAGTCAGTCGTGTCCTGGTAACCCGTGGTGACCAGCGCGAGCACGATGATGCCCATGGTCTTCTGCGCGTCCTGGAGGCCGTGTCCGAGCGCCATCGCCGCCGCGCTCAGCGACTGGGCGATGCGGAAGCGGCGGCCCACCCGGCCCGGGTAGGAGTTGCGGAAGATCCACAGGAACCCCGTCATCACCAGGTAGCCGAGGATCAGGCCGATCACCGGCGACAGGACCATCCACAGGACGACCTTCTCCAGCACGTCCGCCCACAGGACGCTGCCGGAGGCCGCGAGCGCGGCGCCGATCAGGCCGCCGACCAGGCCGTGCGTGGACGAGGACGGTAGGCCGAAATACCAGGTGATGAGGTTCCACACGATCGCGCCGATCAGCGCGGCCGCGACGATCGTCAGGCCGTGCAGGTCCTTCGGCGGGTCGATGATGCCGCTGCCGACGGTCTTGGCCACGCCCGTGCCCAGGAACGCGCCGACGAGGTTCATCACGGCGGCCATGGCCAGCGCCGCGCGCGGTGTCAGCGCGCGGGTGGAGACCGAGGTGGCGATGGCGTTCGCCGCGTCGTGGAAGCCGTTGGTGTAGTTGAAGAACAACGCGATGGCGACCACGACGATGAGGGCGGTCAACTCCACTCTCGCGTGTCCTTCCCCTCGATGGCCACGTCGGCCCGGTGCGCGGTCACGATTCCTTGACCGCGATGGTCTCGACGGTGTTGGCCACCTTTTCGAAGGCGTCGGCCGCCGCCTCGAGCTGGTCGACGACCTCCTTGAACTTCAGGACGGTCAGCGCGTCGTACTCGCCGCCGAACAGCTCGGCGAGAAGACGGCGGTAGACCTGGTCGCCCTGGTTCTCGAGACGGTTGATCTCGATCCAGTACTCGCTGAGGTTCTTCATGCCGCGCAGGCGCGGCATCGCCTCGGCGGTGAGCTCGGCGGCCCGTTCGAGCACCTCGACCTGGTCGACGACGTCTCCGGGCAGCTCGTCGATCTTGTAGAGCATCACGAGGTCGGCCGCCGCCTCCATGAAGTCCATGACGTCGTCGAGCGACGACGCGAGCCGGTAGATGTCCTCTCGGTCGAAGGGCGTGATGAAGCTCTCGTTGAGCCTGCGCATGATCGCGTGAGTGAATTCGTCGCCTGCGTGTTCGCAGGCGCGCATCTTCTCCGCGATCCCCTCACGGTTGCCGCCGTCGCTGATGAGCTCCACGAGCAATCTGGCGCCGGTGACCAGATTGTTCGCGGAGTCCGCGAACATGTCGTAGTAGCTGTCCTCACGCGGCGTGAGTCGGAATCGCACGTCCTTCTCCTGAAGTGCGGGAACAGTCCGGAGAGGATGGTACGGCTAACCAGCAGGAAAGCGAACCTTCGCCCCCACGCTACCGACCACATCCCCCTCCAGGCAGCGCGTTCATCCTGGTCTGAGGTGATCACCGACCGTGCTCGCGTGCTCTACCCGGAATAGTGTCGATTGAAACGATCTGTTGCCGTTTACCCCATAGGGGTATACCCTGCGCCCATGCACGGCTACGCGAAGGACAAGGACGCCTACCTGACCCGGCTGCGGCGGATCGAGGGTCAGGTGCGTGGTCTACAGCGCATGGTCGCCGAGGATGAGTACTGCATCGACGTTCTGACACAGGTTTCGGCGGTGACCCGCGCCCTGCAGTCGGTGGCGTTGGGGTTGCTCGAAGACCACCTCGGTCACTGCGTGGCCCAGGCCATCGACGAGGGCGGCCCCGAGGCGGAGGAGAAGGTCAAGGAGGCCTCGGCCGCGATCGCCCGACTCGTTCGTTCGTGAAAAACGTCACATTTCGCCCCCGGTCGCCGTGGCCGTCTCCGCGCCCCCACGGAGACTTCCGACCACGGCGGCCCTCACGACTGGGCTGTGTGACCGATCCCGAGCACCATGTCGATCTCGTCGACCGTCAGCGGACGCTCGGCCGAAGCGACGGCACTGAGCATCTCGGAGTAGAGCTCGATCTCATCAAGCGCGACCCGGTCGTGGACGCGCAGATCCACATTTGCTTGACGCACCGCGTCCACCTCCGCTCGTCCCCACCTGCCATCGAGGCTACGCGCCACCAGCGGATCGGGACATGACCCAAGAGGACCATTCGGCGGCCATCTCCCGAGTGGTCCCCATGGTCTAGTCGCATGGTTCTTCGCCATACGGGTCCCGGCGACCCGTACGGCGTGCTTCAGCCACCGGAACCGACGATCTCGTGGGCGACCACGGCCAGAACGCGCGGCGTCGTCCCAAGGCTGCCCACTGCGCGACGCCTCGCCGCGTCGTCGCCCCCTGGACACCGCTCGCTACGAACGGGGACTTCGAGACAGGCCTAAGGGCGCCGGCCGCGGCCGAGCCGCAGTTCGTGCAGTAGCTGCCCGCCCCGGGACTCCGGCAGGTCGCCCACGGTCAGCCGCGCCACCGCCGCCGGGTCGACCCGCGACCCCGCGAGCCGTGCCGCCTGGCGGGCGACGGTCTGGTCGAACAGGCGGCGTACGGTGTCGGCGAACGCGAACTCCGGATATCTCCGCATGTCGGCGAACCGCTCGATCAGCTCCACCCGCAGCTCTTCGTCGAGCATGTAGAGGTCGCGCTCGGCCAGCCTTGAGAAGAGCTGCACGAGCTGCCGCTCGGTCGGCTCCCCGAACTCGACGATCGCTCCGAACTCCGCGCGGAAGCCGGGCCTGGCGAGCAGGAGGCCCTCCATCTCGTCCGGCGGGCTCGCGCAGATGACCATGAACTTGTCGCGTCGCTCCTCCATGAGACGCGACAGCTCCTCCACCGCGGCCGACATGCGGTCGAGCAGGTAGGCGTCCTCGATGAACAGCACGCCGCCCATGGCCCGGTCCACCGACGCCGCGACGTTCGCCACCGTGTCGCCGCCCGCGAGGTCGCGCGCGCCTCGTACGACGAGCTGCCCGGTGTCGAGGAGGTTCAGCGCCGCGTAGATGCCGCCGATCAGCCCCGCGACGGTCGCCTTCCCGGTGCCCGGCCGGCCGAGGAAGATCAGATGACGGCTGAGGTTGCCGGACGGCAGCCCGCGAACGGCCCGGTCGGCGGCCATGCGGGCCTCGGCGACCAGGCCGCCGACGGTCCGCTTGACCTCGTCCAGCCCGATCATCTCCTCGAGCCCGCGCAGGTAGCCGTCCACGTCGCGAGGAGGCCGCAGCGCCGGCTCTAGCTCCTCGGCCACCCCGACGAAGTCGACCGGCACGAGGACCATCCGGTCGCGCGGGGCCCCGGCCCGGTCGATGTGCCGGGCGACCGCCCGGTCGAGGTACGCCTCCACGAGCCGCGCGCCGACCAGGTCACCGTGGCCGGTGAGCCGCGTCAGATCCCCTCGTACGACGTCGAGCCCGGCCGCGGTGATCGTCGTCCGCCGTTCGTCGGCCAGGACGTGCAGCAGGGCCATCCGGGCCTGGATGTTCGTCAGGTCGGGCAGCCGGAAGACCTGGAAGACCCGGGTCAGCTCGGCGGGCAGCCGCTCGTACGAGGCGGGGTCGCAGGTGGCGATGAGCGCCGCCTTGTTCTCGCGCGCGCCGGTGACGGCGGCCACGACCCTCGCGGGGTCGGCGGCGTCGAAGACGGCGCGGTCCAGCCGCTCGAACAGCAGCGGCGGCCCGGCACCGCGCAGAATCGCGGTCACCGCCGTCACGTGGTCGCCGCGCAGCTCCGAACCGTCGGCCGTACGGACCGAGCCGTCGCCCACCCCGGCGCCGGCGAGCGTACGGGCGACGAGCCGGGTGAGCCGCCGCTGCCCGGTGTGCGCCTCTCCGACGATGAGCAGCGCCAGGGGCTGCCCGGGCTGCCGTCCGCGCCGATGCAGCCGATCGAACAGCTCGCTCGCGTCGTCCGCCCCGCACAGGAACCGGATGCCGAACCGCTCGGCCACCTTGGGCATCGGCGCCGGAGGAGGCGGCGGGGCGATCTGCTCGACGGGACGCTCGGGCATCGGCGCGCCACCGAACAGGTCCGCCTCGGACATGATGCGTGTACCGGGCCGTTCGGGCGGCTCGGACTCCTGCTGATCGAGCATGCGGGTACGCGGCGGCCCGGGCGTCAGGGGCGAGGGCGGCACGACGATGGGGATGGACCCGGCGTCGGCGCGCGTACCGCCGATCCAGTCGAGGTAGGTGGCGTTCTTGGCCTGCTCGAGCGCGTCCAGGGAGGTGGCGTTGTTCACGTGCTCTTCGAGCGAGTCCATCATCGTGACACCGAGAGCCCTGTCGTCGACGGTGTCGTCCTCACCCTCACCGTCCATGACGGTGGCATCGTCGCCCGTGGCATCCGGATACCGAAGCACCCCGAGATCCGCGATGGTCCGATCGTGCAACGAACCGCGCTCGGGGGCGCCTGGAGCCGGAGCTTCTTCGCCCGCGCCGGCTTGAGCCGCGCCCACCTCGTCCCCTGCCGTCGGGGCGACAGAGGCCCCGGAACCGTCTTGCGCGGTGTCGTCGGTGTCGGCGTGGGCGCCGTGGGTGTCGCCACCCGTCGAGCCGACGTCACCGTCGGCGGGAGAGCCGACGACGCCACTCGCAGCACGCGTCTCTTCCGGCGGAGCGAGAGAGCCACCGGCCGGAGACCTCCGACCCGCGACGCTCGACGAGTGCCCGGCATCGCTCCCTTCGGCCGAGGAAGCGGTACGAGCCGTGGCCGACGAGCCCTCGTCTCCCTCTCCTGCGCCGACCCGCTCCTGCGACGACGGAGCAGAAGGGTTCTGTCCGGCGATCGGCACGCCCCGTCCCGCCACACCTTCGCCCGCTCCCACCTGCGCCCCAGAGGACGACCCCGATACACCATCGCCCGCGCCGGGCTGGTCGGCGGACACCGACGCCGCGTCGA
>NZ_JBHLZP010000279.1:0-10776 GCF_042429965.1 Actinoallomurus acaciae | reverse complement strand
GGCGCCACGCCCGGCGGGTGGGCGTCCGTGCTGGACGCGGCGATGTCGGTCGCGCCGAGCGCGTTCCCCGGCGACCCGCTCCTGCGCATGGTGACGAACGTCGACCGGCTCGTCACCGTGGGAGAGCCGCCGGACGCGGCCGACGTCGAGGTGTGGCTGGACCCCGAACGCGCCGACACGGTGCAGGTCCGGGTCACCGACCAGGCCGGCGCCGTCGTCGCGTGGCTGTCCGGCCTGCGGTACCCGGTGATCGACGCGCCGGCCGCCGGGGAGAACGGCGCCGAGGGCGAGCGGCCCGCCGAGTCGTTCGCCGAGCTGCCGCCGGAGGAGCTGCGCGCGTTCCTGATCGAAGAGGTCGGCGCGCAGGTCGCGATGGAGATGCGGCTGGCGCCCGCCGACCTGTCGCCGCACCGCCCGCTGGTCGAGCAGGGGCTGGACTCGGTGCTCACCGTCGTGGTCCGGCGCAGGCTGGAGAAACGGTTCCGGTGCTCGCTGCCGACGACGCTGCTGTGGCGGCAGCCGACCATCGTCGCCGTCTCCGACTACATCGCGGGGCTGGTGGCCGGCCCGGTACCGGCCGCGAACGGGAACGGGAGCGCCGATGCGGGGTGAGGGAGCGGTCGTCGGCCCGGCCGAGCACGCCGACCTGGCCCGGATCGCGCGGCTCGCGACGCGATGCCGGCTCGTGCTGCTGGAGATGATCCACCGCGCGGGTTCCGGGCACGCCGGCTCGTCACTCTCGTGCACCGACATCATCAGTGTGCTGAAGTTCGGCCAGATGGACCGGAGCGCGGGCCGCTCCGGCGACGTGTTCGTGCTCTCGAAGGGCCACGCGGCTCCGGCCTGGTACGCCGCCCTGATCGTCGACGGCGACCTGCCCGCCGAGGAGGTCGGCACGCTGCGGGCGCTGGACAGCCGGTTGCAGGGGCACCCGGACCGTACCCGGCTCGGACTCGTGGACGTCAGCACCGGAGCGCTCGGCCAGGGCCTGTCGGTGGCCGTCGGCCGGGCCGTGGCCCGCCGGCTCCATGGGCGGGACTCCACGGTGTACTGCCTGCTCGGCGACGGCGAATGCCAGGAGGGACAGGTGTGGGAGGCGTTCCTGTACGCCGGCGCGAACCGGGTCTCCGGCCTGGTGGCCATCATCGACCACAACGACAGCCAGAGTGACGGGGCGGTCGGCGACATCCTGCCGCTGTGCCCGCTGCCGGACAAGCTGCGCGCGTTCGGCTGGCACGTCGTCCAGGTGGACGGCCACGACCACGGGGAGCTGCGCGACGCCCTGCGGCGGCGCGAGCCCGGCCGGCCGGCGGCGATCATCGCGCACACGCGCAAGGGCCGGCTCGGCCCCGGCCGGGTCCTGCTGGACGGCAGCCACAGCGACCTCCCGTCGGCCGCGGAGTACGCGGCCGCGGTCGACTACCTGGAGACTCTTCTGGAAGCCGCCACATGACGTCCACACGGGACTGGTTCGGGGCCGCGCTGGTCGAGATCGCCCGCGAGTACGACCACGTGGTGGTGGTGAACTGCGACCTGGCCAAGGCGACGCGGACGCTGCCGTTCAAGGAGGAGTTCCCGGACCGGTTCTTCGAGTGCGGCATCGCGGAGGCCAACGCGATCGGGGTGGCCGCCGGGCTGGCGCAGGAGGGGTTCCGGCCGTTCGTCGCGAGCTTCGGCCACTTCCTCACCGGGAAGTTCCTGGAGATCTTCCAGACGGTCGGGCTCAACGACGCGGGCGTGGTCCTGGTCGGCACCCACGCCGGGCTGGCGATCGGGCGGGACGGGCCGACCCAGATGGGGCTGCGGGACGTCGCGCTGATGCGCACCCTGCCGAACGTCGGCGTGTTCCAGCCCGCCGACGGCGCCGAGGTCTGGCAGATGATGGAGCACCTGGCGACCGACCGGCGCCCGAGCTACCTGCGGCTGTGCCGGCAGCCGCAGCCGGAGGTGCACGCGGAGGGGTACCGGTTCCGGTTCGGGATCCCGCACGTGGTCCGCGAGGGCGCCGACGTGGTCGTCTTCGCGATGGGCGGTACGGTGCCGGTCGCGGTGGAGGCGGCCGGCCGGCTCGCCGCGGACGGGATCACCCCCACCGTGGTCAACGTGTCGTCGCTGCCGGTGGACCGGGCGTCGGTCGCACGGCTGGCCGGGACGCACCGCCGGGTGGTCGTCGTCGAGGACCACTACCTCGTCGGCGGCCTCGCCGACGAGTTGGGCCGTGTCGTGCTGAGCCTGCCGGAGCGCCCCCGCTTCGACGTGCTGGCCGTACCGGACTACGGGCAGGCGGGTCCGCCCGAGGACCTCTACCGCCGGTACCGGCTGGACGCGGCGGGGATCGCCGCCTTCGTCCGGGAGACCGCGAGGTGAGCCCGCCGTGTCCGATGCCGACCCGAGGACAGGCGACCGGTTTGAGACTGATCGTTTGCAGCAACAGCGCACCGCGGTGGCAGGACGGCGCCGGCCTGCTCCCCCGTTCGCCGGGCGGCCTGGTGCCGCTGCTGGCCACGCTGCTCGGCCGGCACGGGGGCGACTGGGTGTGCACGATGCCCGTGGGCGCCGGGCCGGACGACCCGTCCGGTGACGGCTCCGTCGAGGTGACCGGGCTGCCCGGCGGCGTGACGCTGCACCGGCTGCGCCTGCCCCGGGCGACGGTCGACCGGCACTACGAGACGATCGGCGTACGCCTGCTGCTGTGGCTGTTCCACTACCTGCTCGACACCGCGCGGCAGCCGGAGGGGCGGCTCGCGGAGGCGTGGGCCGGCTACGAGGCGGTCAACCGGGCGTACGCCGACCGGGTCGCGGCCCTCATGACGGGGGCTCCGGACGAGTTCGTGCTCGTCAACGACCACCACCTGTTCCTGGTGCCGGAGATGCTCGGGCGGCGGGCGCGGCGCCACGGCCGGATCGCGTTCTTCCAGGGGCTGCCCTGGTGCGAGCCCGACTACTTCGGCGTCCTTCCCGCCCACATCCGCGATCGGATCCTCACCGGCCTGCTGCACGCCGACGTGATCGGCTTCCACTGCACCCGGTGGGCGCGCGCGTTCCTGGGCTGCTGCGCGCGCTTCCTGCCCGGCTGCGCGGTCGACGACCGGGGCGTGACGTACGGCGGGCGCCGGACCCGGGTCACCGTCGCCCCGTTCCCGCTGGACGTCGCGACGGTGGATCGGCTGCGCGGCGAGCCGGCCACCGCGCGGTGGCGAGCACGGCTGGAACGGGAGGCGGGCGGACGCCGCGTGATCGCCCGCGCCGACCGCATCGACCTGTGGAAGAACCTGCCGCGCGGCTTCGCCGCATACCGGAGCGTGCTGGAGCGCGAGCCCGGGCTGGCCGGAGCGTGGTGGTTCTGTGCGGTCGCCACCCCGCCGGGCCGCCCGACCGAACGCACCCGGGAGCTCCAGCGCGAGTGCGAGGACCTGGTGGCCGACATCAACGAACGGTTCGGCGCCCCCGGCCGGCCGGCCGTCTCGATGATCTATCCAGACCTGCCCACCACGCGGAACTGCGTGGTGGCCGCCCTGTCGGGGGCCGATCTGGTGCTGGTGAATCCCACGTTCGACGGGATGAACCTGGTCGCCAAGGAGGCCCTCTACCTCGGCGAGCGCGCCCGGCTGCTGCTCTCGGTCAACGCGGGCGCGTACGAGCAGCTGGCCGACCACGTGACGCCGGTGCACCCGTTCGACGTCGAGGCCACCGCCTCGGTCATGCGCGACGCGATGACCTCCGGCGCGGCCCCGGCGGACCGGGCGGCGGCACGACGGCTGCTGCGCGAGCAGGACGCGAACCGCTGGCTGGACCGGATGATGGGAGTGCAACGATGAGAACGACCGAGGTCACCACCGATTACGGGCACACCGGACGGCTCGCCGACCCGGCCGCCGCCGGCGCCTATCTGTTCGCGGAGCACACGATCGAGGCCGGGCGGGCGACCCCGTTCGTCTCCCATCCCCGCGACCACCGGAGCTTCGTGGTCATCGCGGGCCGGGTGCGGGTGGAGACCCCGCACGGCGGCGCGCCGCCGAGGACGTACGGGTACCTGAACGGCTGGCACGCCCTGCCGGGATGCGTCCACCGGATCGTCAACGACGGCGCCGGACCGGCGATCGTCGTCGAGGCCGGCTCCGTCCTCGGGGAGACGACTGAGGCGACCGGCGCCGGGCTCCGGGCGGGGACCTGCCGCTGCCCGGACCTCTCGGACTACACGGTGGACAAGCCCTGGGGCGGCGAGGTCTGGTACACCCGCAACCTTCCCGGCGTCCCGTACGCGCTGAAACGCATCCGGATGACCGAGGGACACCAGTCGTCCTTGCAGTCCCACCGGTACAAGCTGGAGACGAACTACGTCATCGAGGGTGAGGCCACGGTGCTGAGCGGTGCGACCGCGCCGGACGACCTCGACGCGGTGATCGACGTGGGGAGGCTGACGACGACCGTCCACCGTCCTCGTTCGGGCTGGACCAACCCGCCGAACGATCTCCATCGGGTGATCGCGCGGACCGACTACACCTCCATCGAGGTCTCCACCCCCGAACTGGACGACGTCATCCGGTGGCAGGACGACGCGGGACGCGGACACGGCCGGATCGAGTCCGAGCACGCGGGAGGCCGGTCGTGACCCTCGCCGAGACCATCGGGCTCTACCTCGCCGAGAAACGCCGCATCGTGGAGGACTTCCCCGTGGCCGTCCTGGAGCGGGCCGCCGGGATGCTGTTCGCGACCTACGACGAGGGCGGCACCGTCTACGCCATGGCCAACGGCGGGAACGCCGGCACCCTCGACCACTTCTACTGCGACTTCAAGCATCACCCGTTCGTGACCGAGGACAAGACCCGGCCGCTTCCGCCGGACGTGAAACGCCTGTCGTTCGTCAACCTGTGCTCATCGGCCGCCGAGCTGACCGGGCTCGTCAACGACATCGGCGCCGACGACATGTTCGCCGCGTCCCTGGCCCCCGTCGTCGGCCCCGGAGACCTGGTGATGGCCTACTCCGGCAGCGGCAACTCGGCCAACGTGACCAAGGCCCTCCAGGTGGCGGTGGAGGCGGGCGCACGGACGTTCGCCATGACCAAGGGAGACGGCGGCAGGTGCAGGGAGCTGGCCGAGGTCTGCCTGGTGGTCCCCGGCACCTCCAGGTTCCCCGGTCAGGTCGGCAAGAACGACAACAACTTCCACTTCGAGGACCTCATGCTGTCGGTCAACCACATGCTCGTCGGCCTCTTGAAACAGCGCGTCGCAGCACGTCACCTGGGCTGACCGCCCTTTCCTCGCCGAGATACGAGAACCAGGATTCGGACTAATGGCGTTTAATATGTGGCCGACCCGTTATTAGCCTGTTTCGTCCGCAGATGCGGATAGTGCCCTACCATCGGCTTGTGGCGGAG
Source organism: Actinoallomurus acaciae (assembly GCF_042429965.1). Lineage (NCBI taxonomy): Bacteria > Bacillati > Actinomycetota > Actinomycetes > Streptosporangiales > Thermomonosporaceae > Actinoallomurus > Actinoallomurus acaciae. Next base: position 5,398 of record NZ_JBHLZP010000279.1, on the reverse strand, counting down.
GTGGGCGAAACCATAGCGAAGATCAAGGAATTGGTGCGCACCGTAGAGCCCGAACAGGCGCAGGAAGAGGCCGAGCGACTGATCAGAGGCCTGGACGGCGCGGAGCTGCGGCGGCACGAGAACGCTCTTCGGAACATGATCGGCCACTTCCTCAAGAAGCGGAAAAGGGCCCTGACCGAAGAGCTCGAACGGCTTCTCGCCGCCTCGGCCGAGGGGGTCACGGTCAAGGCGCGACTCGTGATCGCGCCGCCGCGCCGAGATCCGGCGGTGCCCCCGAAGGACGAGCCGCCGGAGACGCACACCTCCGAGTCCGTCAACGACAAACTGGCGCAGTTCACACGATCGCTCGACCAGCTCGCCCAGCACCGCATCTTCCAGTGGTCGACGGACTATCGCCAGCAGCTCTCCAGCTATTTCGACTGGTTCTTCGGCGTGACGGATCGAGCCAGTCTCGGCGGAGACATTCAACAGCGGATCGCCCACCATTCCCGCGAGATCTTCCAAAAGGGGTTCGACTACCTTCAGGAGCAGGGGGAGCTCGTCGACTACGCCGTCGCGAAGTCCATCAACGGGCTCCAGGCGTTCCTGGACCTGCCCATCGAGTTCTATTCCGCGAAGCTTCCGCTTGCGTCGGATGTCCGGACCGCACGCCGACTTCGCGCACTGACCTCCGCCATGCTCACCGGCATTCTGGACGGCTACACCGATATGGAATTCGGGGAGGCCGTCGGAGGGCAGATTCTGCCTCGATACGGCCGCAGCTGGGGGCACGCGCTGGCCTTCCTGACGGCGGCCGACCTCGAGTACCTGGTATCGAAGATCGAGGTCGGCGACTTCCGCGACGGCGTCAGCAACAACGTGGTTCCACTGGTCGAGGCGCTCGACAAGATCGGAAAAGGCCGAAGTCACGCGCCTCTCCCCGCGCTGTCACAGTTCCTGTGGAGCCACGCCGAACGGCGACTGGAGATATCGCTACGGCCGTCCTCCCTCGCGTCGAACCAGCAGCTGATCCAGATCCAGTGCCACTTCCAGTTCATCGACCGCGCCGCCCTCGACGAGGCCAGCACCCGCAACGTCACACTGCTCATCGGCCCGGCCCGCGGAGACCTGCGTACGTTCATCAACACGAGCCGGCACCTGCGGGACATCACCGTCACCACCGATGGCGACCCCGCCACCACGGAGACCGCGCGTGAGGCGATCCTCAGCACCCTGAATTTCAGGTCCTACCGCCAGGGGACGCGTTCCGCGCTGAGCCAGCCCCTCTCCCACAACCACGCACGCGACTTCCCGCTGGATCGCCCTCGGCTCCTGCGATTCGCACACGTCTACCGCCAGAGTGTCCAGGATCTGCTGCGGACCTTCGATCGAAGAAACGGCGTGCGGCTCTGGTGCAGCGTCCGGAGGAGCGGGAAGACCACTGCCGGTCTCGACCTGGGCTCCACGACCGCCCGTTCGACGGTCATCACCCAGACCTGTGAGACCGCGGGCGCCGCCTCGTCGGATGGGGAGTTCTTCGCCGGTGTGACGGCGGCCCTGGACGAGGGCCGGCGCATCCCCAAGACGTTCCTGTCCGACCTGATCGCCAGGTGCGGGGTACTCCGCCAGGGCGACGGCGATCGCATCGTCTTCGTGCTCGACGAGTACGAGACCCTCTTCGGCGAGTTCCGCAGGGCGCTGCGCATCGAACCGGACATCAGGTACCCGGTCATCCAGCCTCTGCTGAACCAGATGGTCGGGTTCAGCCATGACAACCTTCTGGTCTTCCTGGGCCAGCAGCCTGACGCGCACCACATCCTGATGGACCAGAACCAGCTCAGCCCCTACGTCAGGCAGGATCCCTTCCCGCTGTTCTTCCACGAGCACGGGGATGCCAGCGAGGAATTCACCCAGTTCGTGGCCAAGGTCCTGGCCAACCGGATGGACTTCGAGCCGTCGTTCACCGACGGTCTGTTCCGGGAGACCTCGGGCCATCCGTTCCTGACCGTCAAGCTGCTGATCGACCTCGTGGACTGGCTGATCGACATCGGCCGTCCCGCGGCCGGTCTGCGGCTCACCGGCGAGGACATGGCGGAGTTCGCCAAGGTCCGGCTGCGCAAGGAGCGGTTCAACATGATCCGGGAGTACGTCTTCTTCCGGAAGGCGGCCGCGGAGGCGATGAGCGCCCTCGGGCGGGAGCAGACCCCCTGGCTCCACGCGGTCTATGTGTGCCTCAGCGAGATCGGACGGTCCTCACCGCAGACCCTGACCTGCACACGGGGCGACTTCAGGGGGATCGCCGAGGATGTGACGCAACGCATGAGCGAGGACCCCGACCTCCTGCTTTCCAGCGGGGCGCAGAGCAACTTCTTCGTCTTCGACGAGGACACGGTCCGCCCCCGGATTCCGCTGCTGTGCCGGATCGCGGCCATCTCCCGTGGGAAGACCAGCGCATGAGCCCGCGCCAGAACGCGGTCGAGCCCGCTCGGCTGGCGGAGGAGATCCGGCGAAGGGACGGCCGCTCCGCCGACGAGCTGAACGTCTACTGGTACCAGGTGACGGGAGGGCGGGAGGAGTACGCCGGCAAGCTGCGGGCGGAGTTCGCCGGTCAAAGGGTCATCGTGCTGATCGTCCGTAATGCCGCATTCACCATCGCCAACAGCCTGCTCCAAGACCTGATCGCCCTGCTGAACGACAACAGGACCGCCTGCGAGCGGAGGCTCGGCGAACCCGGGCCCGCACGCCAGGCGACCGTGGTGCTGATCGCTCGGGGCGAACTGGCGGTGCCACAGATCTCCTCGCCCGTGGTGATGCCCGACTGGTGGCCGGGCGACGGCCGCGAGCTGATGGTCGGCATCGAAGATCTCACGTGGCTCGTCGAGGCCCCGCTGGACAGCAACGAGAACGCGATCCAGGGGATATGCGCGCTGCTGTTCCACGTCGAGACGAACCTTGTCGCGCGGCTGGACGAGGTGTATTCCGGGGGCCGGCCGGAGCTGGAGCGGCTGGTCTCCCGGCTCGGCGGAAGGCAGGGCGCTGCGGGCTTCCTGGCGGCGGCCTACGACGCACACCGTGAGGTGAGCAGCGCCTGGTCCTTCCGGCCGAGCATGACGGAGGCCCGCTACCTCGTCGCGCAGCTGTGGAGGATCGTCCGGCGGACGCCGCCGGACGAACTGCACGTCGCCGCGAAGGACCTGTGCGCGGCTCTGGCCCTTCCCAAAGAGCTCCCCGGCGAATGGCGCGAGAGCATTGCGACCCTGCTGATACGGCCGTCCAGCAGGCGGCAGTCCGAAGAACAGCGATTCGCGACGAACGTCTTCTACACCGTCAGCGCGGCCTGCCAGTTCGTCACCGTGTCCAAGCACGCCGACGCCAACCCGACCTATCCGATCCCCCTCACCCGGTCCCTCTCCTACGACCTGCGGCGTTCCCTCGACTCGATCGCCGACGTCCTGTCGGCCCTGCGATAGCGCCCAGCCGCACGGCCGAGTGCGCCACCGCCTCCACCCGCGCCGATGAGAGCCGATGAGAGCGGACCTATGCTGCGTACGTGACGACAACCGGACCCGCCGCGCCGACTCCGCGCCGCCGGCGTGGCCGGCCGGGCTATGACCAGCCGGCGATCCTGCGCGCCGCGGTCGAGCTGTTCAACCGCAAGGGGTACGACGCCACGAGCGTGGGAGACCTGGCCAAGGAGCTCGGGCTGACGAAGCCGGCGATCTACCACCACGTCACGAGCAAGGAGCAACTGCTCGGTGAGGCGCTGGACGACGCTCTGGACGAGCTCACCGCCGCCGTGACCGAGGCGTCCCGCGAACGGGAGGGGACGACGGCCTACGAGCGGCTGCGCGCGATGGTGCGGCGCAGCGTCGAGGTCCTCGTGGCGCACCAGCCCTCCGTCACGCTCCTCCTGCGTGTGCGGGGCAACAGCGAGGTCGAGGTGGCCGCCCTCGAACGGCGCCGCTGGCTCGACGACCGCCTCGCCGCGCTCGTCGCGGACGCGGTCGCGGAGGGCGCGCTGCGCGACGACGTGCCGCCGATGCTGGTGAGCCGGTTGCTGTTCGGCATGGTGAACTCGCTGGTCGAGTGGTATCGCCCGGATGGAGCGTACGATCCGGCGACGGTCGCCGACGCGATCATCGCCATCGCCTTCGACGGCCTGGCCCGGTACGAACGCCGGCCGGGCCGCGGGCGGGGTCAGGCGTCGTAGTCGACGGTCACGCTCTCCCCGACCGGGAACGTCTGGCAGGTGAGGACGAATCCGGCGTCCACCTCGGCCGGTTCGAGGGCGTGGTTGCGGCGCATGTCGGCCTCTCCCTCGCGGACGACGGCACGGCACGTCCCGCAGACGCCGCCCTTGCACGCGAACGGCAGGTCGGCGCGCGTGGCCTGGGCGCCGTCGAGGATCGTCGTCTCCCGCGAGACGGTGGAGGTGGTGCGCAGGCCGTCCAGCACCGTGGTGAGCTCGGTCGTCGCGCCCGGGGCGATGCCGTGCTCCTGCCGCCGCGGCCGTGGCGGGGGCGCGTCCACGTAGAAGAGTTCGACGTGCACGCGGTCCGCGGGGACGCCGAGGCCGGTGAGCACCGGTCGCGCGTCCTCGATCATCTCCAGCGGGCCACAAAGCCAGACGTGGTCGAACACCTCGACCGGGACGAGACCGGTGAGAATGCGGCGGAGCCGCTCGCCGTCGAGCCGGCCGGAGAACAGCTCGACGTCACGCGGCTCGCGGGAGAGCACGTGGGCGATCTGGAGACGGGGGCCGTAGGTGTTCTTCAGGTCGCCGAGCTCCTCGGCGAACATGACGGTGCGGCTCGTCCGGTTGCCGTAGAGGAGCGAGACCTGCGCGCCGGGGTGGGTGAGCACCGTCGCGGCGACCGACAGCATGGGCGTGATGCCCGATCCGGCGGCGACGCACAGGTGCCGTTCGCCCAGGGCGGGGTCGGCGTGCCACGAGCCGGTCGGGGGCAGCACCTCGATCCGGGTTCCGGGCACGACCTCGCGGACGAGCCAGGAGGAGAAGAGCCCGCCGGGGATCTCGCGGACGCCGATCCGCGGCGCGGCGCCGGCCGGTGCGCAGATCGAGTACGACCGGCGGTGCTCCCGCCCGTCGACGACGCGGCGCAGGGTGAGCGACTGGCCCGCGCGGAAGGCGTACGCCTCGCGCAGCTCGTCGGGTACGGCGAACGTGACCGCCACGGCGTCCTCGCACAGGCGGTCCACCGCCGCCACGGTCAGCGGGTGGAAGGCGGTGCGCCGGACCGGCGCCGGGCCGGCCGCGAGCGTGGTCATCTCAGATCTCCTTGACGTGCTCGAACGGCTCGAGGCAGTCGGTGCAGCGGTAGAGGGCCTTGCAGGCGGTGGCGCCGAACTCCGACGTCAGCCGGGTGGCCGCCGAGCCGCAGCGCGGGCAGGGCGGGGC
>NZ_JBHLZP010000278.1:0-10788 GCF_042429965.1 Actinoallomurus acaciae | reverse complement strand
GCCGAGGCGCACCTGTGGCTGTGGCCCGGCGACACCGGCTCCGGCCCGGCCGCCGCTGACCGGCCGGCCCATCGCCGGGCCGGCCGTCCGTCCGTCTCTCAGGCGGGGAGGGTCGAGGCGGTGACCAGCGTGCGGATCGCGCGCAGGGCCACCGACAGCGTCGCGACGCCGAGGTTGTCGCTCTCCCAGATCTCGCCCAGCGTCTGCGCGGCGCGGGCGACGGCGGCGCTGTTCTTCTCCGACCAGATCGCCAGCCGCTGCTCCGGCGCCACCCCCGCCTCGCTGGTGACGAGGACGTCGCGGGCCAGGGCGGCGTGCGCGGCGTACAGGTCGTCGCGCAGGGCCGACCGGGCCATGGAGTTCCACCGGTCGTCGCGCGGGAGGGCGATGATGCGCTCGCGCAGGCGGGACAGCTGGAGGCGTTCGGCCAGGTCGAAGTAGACCTCGGCGACCTCCTCCGGCGGCCGTCCGGTGCTGTGGGCGATCTCCACCAGGTCGAACGTGGAGAACGCCGGGACCATCATCGCCACCTGCTCGGCGAGCTGGTCGGGCACGCCGGCCTCGGTGAACCGGTCGCGGCGCTCCTCGAGGCCCTCCAGGTCGCGGCCGACCAGCAGCTTGGGCATGTGCGCCGCGAGCGCCGCCGCGCCGGACGCGAAGAAGTCCACGGTGTCGCGGATGTCGAACGGCATCCGGCGGTTGTGCAGCAGCCAGCGGGCGCCGCGCTCGGTCAGCTTGCGGGCCTCCAGCCGCATCCGGATCTGCGTCGCGGTGTCGACCTGGTAGTCCAGCCCGTCCACCGACCGCCAGAAGCCCTCCATGCCGAACACCTCGCGCGTCACGAGGTAGGCGCGGGTGATGTCGGAGGCGGACGCACCGGTCTCCTCGCCCATGCGGAACGCGAAGGTGATGCCGCTGTCGTTGACCATGCTGTTCACCACGGAGGTGGCGATGATCTCCCGGCGCAGCGGGTGCCGGTCCATGTAGTCGCGGAACCGTTCGCGCAGCGGCGTCGGGAAGTACTCGACGAGCCGGCTGGCCAGGTCGGGGTCGTCGGGCAGGTCCGAGCCGCGGATCTCGTCCTCGAGCGTGAGCTTGGTGTAGGCGAGCAGCGTGGCGAACTCCGGGCCGGTGAGGCCGATCCCGGCCTGCCGGCGCTCGGCGAGCGCCTTGTCGTCCGGCAGGAACTCCAGACGCCGCTTCAGCTTGCCGTCGCGCTCCAGCTTGCGCAGGTAGCGGCCGTGGACGTGCAGCATGGACGACGCCTGCCGGCGCGAGGCGGCGAGCGCGACGTTCTGCGCGATGTTGTCGCGCAGCACCAGGTCGGCGACCTCGTCGGTCATCTCCATGAAGATCGTGTCGCGCTGCTTGTCGGTCAGCTCGCCGTCGCGGACGACCTGGTCCAGCAGGATCTTGATGTTCACCTCGTGGTCGGAGGTGTCCACGCCCGCGGAGTTGTCGATGAAGTCGGTGTTGACCAGGCCCCCGCCGAGGGCGAACTCGATGCGGGCCCGCTGGGTCAGGCCGAGGTTGCCGCCCTCGCCGATGACCTTGCACCGCAGCTCGGTCGCGTCGGCCCGCAGCACGTCGTTGGCCTTGTCGCCGACCTCGGCGTGGGTCTCGCCGGAGGCCTTGACGTACGTGCCGATGCCGCCGTTCCACATCAGGTCGACCGGCGCGGTGAGGATCGTGTGGATCAGCTCGTACGGGGTCAGCGCGTTGACCCCGCCCGGGATGCCGAGCGCCTCGCGCACCTGCGGCGTCAGCGGGATCTTCTTGGCCGAGCGCGAGTGCACGCCGCCGCCCTTGGAGATCAGCGAGGTGTCGTAGTCGGCCCATGAGCTGCGCGGAAGCTCGAACAGCCGCTTGCGCTCGCGGAACGAGGTGGCCGGGTCCGGGTCGGGGTCGAGGAAGATGTGCCGGTGGTCGAAGGCCGCGATGAGCCGGATGTGCTCCGACAGCAGCATGCCGTTGCCGAACACGTCGCCGGACATGTCGCCGACGCCGACGACGGTGAAATCCTCGTTCTGCACGTCGACGCCGAGCGAGCGGAAGTGGTACTTGACCGACTCCCAGGCGCCGCGCGCGGTGATGCCCATGCCCTTGTGGTCGTAGCCGACCGAGCCGCCCGAGGCGAAGGCGTCGCCGAGCCAGAAGCCGTACGAGGCGGCCACCTCGTTGGCGATGTCGGAGAAGGTCGCGGTGCCCTTGTCGGCGGCCACGACCAGGTAGGTGTCGTCGCCGTCGTGCCGCACGACCTTCGGCGCGGGCACGACCTCGCCGCCGATGAGGTTGTCGGTGATGTCGAGCAGGCCGCTGATGAACTGCTTGTACGACGCGACGCCCTCGGCGAGGAACGCCTCACGGTCGCTCGGGTCGGGCAGCCGCTTGCACACGAAGCCGCCCTTGGCTCCGGCGGGCACGATCACGGTGTTCTTCACCGCCTGCGCCTTGACCAGGCCGAGGATCTCCGTACGGAAGTCCTCGCGCCGGTCGGACCAGCGCAGGCCGCCACGGGCGACCGGCCCGAACCGCAGGTGCACGCCCTCCAGCCGCGGGGAGTACACGAAGATCTCGAACTGGGGGCGGGGCTGCGGCAGGTCCGGGATCGCCTCGGGGTCCAGCTTCAGCGACAGGTACGGCTTGGGCGTGCCGCCCGCGGTCCGCTGGTAGTAGTTCGTGCGCAGGGTGGCGCGGATCATCGACAGGAAGCTGCGGAGGATGCGGTCCTCGTCCAGGCTGGTGACCGCGTCGAGCGCGCCCTCGATCTCCTCGGCGATGGCCGAGCCCAGCTCCTCGTGCGCGTCCGGCGCGGTGTCGGACCGTGAGCTCAGACCCGGGTCGAACCGCGACTCGAACAGCCGCACCAGCAGCCGCGCGATGCGCGGGTTGTCGACCAGCACCTGCTCGATGTAGCGCTCGCTGAAGGTGGTGCCGGTCTGCCGCAGGTAGCGGGCGTACGCGCGGAGCACCATGACCGGCCGCCAGGCGAGCCCGGCCCGCAGCACGAGGGTGTTGAACGGGTCGCTCTCCACCTCGTCGCGCCACAGCGCGGTGAAGGCGTCCTGGAACAGGTCCTTGACGTCGGACTCGTCCACGTCGGGCGACGGGACGTACCGCAGGCCCAGGTCATAGATCCAGGAGCGGCGGCCGCCCTCGGGGGCGATGCCGTACGGCCGCTCGTCGACCACCTCGACGCCCATGTCGTGCAGCAGCGGCAGAACGTGGGACAGGGAGATCGGCGGCCCGAGCCGGTACACCTTGAGGCGGCGCTCGCCGGGCTCGCCGCCGTACGGCTCGTACAGGTTGATGGAGATCTGGCCCGGCTCGGTCAGCGCCTCCAGGCGCTTGAGGTCGGCGCAGGCCGTACGGGCGGGGAAGTCGGCCTTGTAGCCCTCGGGGAAGGCGTCGGCGTAGCGGCGGGTCAGCACCCCGGAACGTTCCTCGCCGCACTGCTCGACGATCGCCTCGACCAGGTCGTCGGCCCACGAGCGGGTGGCGGCGACGAGCCGGGCCTCCACCTCGGCCAGGTCCACGTCGTCGGGCAGCGGGCGGCCGCGCTCGCCGCGCACGACCACGTGCAGGCGGGCGAGCGCGGAGTCGCCGACCATCGCGCTGTAGTCGACGCTCGTGCCGTCGAAGGCGCTGCGCAGGATCTCCTGGATGCGCAGCCGGATCTGCGTGGTGTAGCGGTCGCGAGGCAGGAAGACCAGGCACGACATGTAGCGGCCGTAGGCGTCCTTGCGGACGAACAGCCGGAGCTGCTTGCGCTCGCGCAGCCGCAGCACGCTCATCGCGATCGGGAACAGCTCGTCGGCCGAGATCTGGAACAGGTCGTCGCGCGGGTAGGTCTCCAGGATCTCGACGAGGTCCTTGCCGTCGTAGCTGTCCGAGGCGAGGCCGGCGCGTCGCAGCACCGCCCGGAGCTTGCGGTCGAGCACCGGGATGTGCTCGATGCTCTCGCTGTACGCGGCGTGGGTGAACAGGCCGAGGAAGCGGCGCTCGCCGACCACCTTGCCGTCGTCGTCGAACCGCTTGACGCCGACGTAGTCGAGGTAGGCGGGGCGGTGCACGGTGGCCCGCGAGTTGGCCTTGGTCAGCACGAGCAGCTGCGGCTCGTGCGCCTTGGCGCGCACCTCCGGCGGCAGCGAGGCGAAGCTGGTCGACTCCGGCTGGTCCGAGCGCAGGATGCCCAGGCCGGTGCCTGGAATGGCGCGCAGCCGCTCGCCGTCCTCGCCGGTCTCCAGGGTGTACTCCCGGTAGCCGAGGAAGGTGAAGTGGTCCTCGGCCAGCCAGTCGAGCAACGCGACGCCGTCGCCGATCTCCTCCTCCGGCAACGGCGGCCGCTTCTCGCGCAGCCCGGCCGCGATCGTGCGGGACAGGGACCGCATCTTGTCCTCGTCCTCGACGGCGGCGCGCACGTCGTCGAGGACCCGGCGAACGTCCTTCTCCAGGTCCTGGAGCAGCGTGCGGTCGGCCTGCCGGTCGATCTCGAGGTGAATCCAGGACTCCTCCAGCACCAGGCCCTCACCGTCGCCGTCCTCCCGCAGGTGGCCGGCCACGTCACGGCGGACGCTCAGCTGCGGATGGACGATCAGGTGGGTGGACAGCTGGTGCCGGTTCAGCTCCATCGTCACCGAGTCGACCAGGAACGGCATGTCGTCGGTGACCACCTGGACGACGCTGTGCCCGGGGTCCCAGCCATGGTCGTCGACGGTGGGGGTGAACGCGCGCACGTTGGCCCGGCCCTGCGGGCGGTCCTCGCCGAGCCGGCGGTGGGACATCGCCGGACCCCAGATGTCGGCCGGGTCGCGGGAGCCGAGATCCTCCACCGCGACATGCCGGTAGTAGAGCCGGAGAAAGCCGAGAATGTCCGCGGTCTCCTGGCGGGCGCCGTACGTGTGATGGGCACAGGCCTCCGCCGCACGGCGCAGCAGATCATCCTTGGCACGCTCGGCATCGTCGTCCGGCCGGCCCGTCGGTTCGCCGCTCATCTAAAAAATCTCCCTCAGTGCCTTCTCAGAGCAGGGTTCGCAATTCCCACAGCAACGGGTAATACCGCAGGTCAAGCCTGCTTCGGAGGTAAGGCGCGCCGGTGGAGCCACCGGTGCCCGACTTCGTGCCGATCTGCCGCTCGACCATCTGGACGTGGCGCTGGCGCCAGAGCGCGGCCATCTCGTCGTGGGTCAGCAGATCCTCCGACAGCTGCCAGAGGTCGTCGTACCGGTCGCGGTCGTGGGCCACGGTGACCAACGACTCCCGGATCTCGTCGTCGTCGCCGGCCGCGAGCCCACGCCTGCGCAGCAGCATGACGAACGCGTCCCAGAGCGTCGGTTCGGCGAGCCGGCGGTCGAGGCGTTCCCTCTCGTCGTCGGTGAGGCCGCGGAACCGTTTGACGAAGCCGGGGTCCTTGTGACCGGAGAGGAACTCCATCTCGCGGAACTGCACGGACTGGAAGCCGCTGGCGGGCGCCAGCTTCTCCCGGAAGGCCATGAAGTCCTGCGGGGTCATCGTCTCCAGCACCTGGATCTGGTCGATCAGCACCCGCTCCACCGCGTGCACCCGCCGGAACAGGTGCCGGGCCAGCCAGACCTCGTCGTCGATCATCGCCCGGCGGATCTCGCCCAGCTCGTGCAGCAGGAGCTTGAACCAGAGTTCGTAGACCTGGTGGATCGTGATGAACAGGAGCTCGTCGCGGGCGGGAGGGTCGGACTCGAGGACCTGCTGTTCGAGCAGGGTCGGCAACCTGAGGTAGGCGCCGTAGGTGAGGCGCCCCCCTTCTTCACCGAAGTTACGCCCCGGTGCGCCAGATCCGTTTCCGGGCATACCGGACTCGGAAGCGGCCGCACCACGCCGTTGTGGTGTTGCGCTCACGGCCGCCACATTAACTCGAAATCCGGGTTTCGCCGACTCGGGGACGGCGGACCGACCGTGCCACTAGTGTCCTGACGTGGGCATGAAGTGCGTCAGGACCTCGGGATTCGCCATGGCGTCGGGGTTCGCGGCCTTCTCCACGGGTGTGCCGAGCAGGATCTTGCGCACCGGCACTTCCAGCTTCTTGCCCGACAGCGTGCGCGGGATGCCCGGCACCGCACGGATCTCGTCCGGCACGTGCCGCGGCGACAGCGTCGACCGCAGCGCCGCCCGGATCCGCCCGATCACCTCCTCCGACAGCTCGACTCCGCCGCTGAGCTGCACGTACAGCAGCAGCCGCCCGTCCTGTCCCAGCTGTCCCGTGTCGACCACGAGTGAGTCGGCGATCTCGTCGAACGCCTCCACGACGCGGTAGAAGTCGGCGGTGCCCATGCGCACCCCGCCCCGGTTGAGCGTGGAGTCCGACCGTCCGTAGATGACGTTGCCGCCGTCGGGCAGGATCTTGATCCAGTCGCCGTGCCGCCAGATGCCCGGGTACATGGCGAAGTAGGACTCCCGATAGCGGTCGCCGCCCTCGTCGTTCCAGAAGTAGATCGGCATCGAGGGCATCGGCTCGGTGATCACCAGCTCGCCCACCTCGTCGATGACCGGCTCTCCGGCGTCGCCGTACGCCTCGACCTTGGCCCCGAGCCCCCGGCACTGGATCACGCCCGCGCGCAGTGGCAGCAGCGGGCACGGCCCGACGAACCCGGTGGCGACGTCGGTGCCACCGGAGAACGAGCCGACCAGCAGGTCCGCGCCGACGTGCTCGTACAGCCACGCGAAGCCCTCGGGCGGCAGCGGCGAGCCGGTCGAGCCGACCCCGCGGAGCCGGGAGAGGTCGTGGCTCTTGCCCGGTTCCAGACCGGCCTTCATCGACGCCAGGATGTACGGCGCGCCGACGCCGAAGTAGGTCACCCCGGTCTCGGCGGCCAGACGCCAGAGCGCGTCGCCGTTCGGCGCCCCGTCGTACATGACGATGGTCGCACCGGCGAGGAGGCCGCCGACCAGGTAGTTCCACATCATCCAGCCGGTCGTGGTGAACCAGAAGAAGACGTCGCCGGGCCCGATGTCCTGGTGGAAGCTGAGGGACTTGAGGTGCTCCAGGACGATGCCCCCGTGCCCGTGCACGATCGGCTTGGGCAGCCCGGTGGTGCCGGAGGAGTACAGGATCCACAGGGGGTGCTCGAACGGCACGTCGTCGAACTCCGGCGCCGCGCCGGGCCGGCGCAGGTCGTCGTACCGGATCGCGCCCTCCAGTCCGTCGGTGCCGAGGTACGGGATCAGCACGGTGGCGCCGAGCGTGGGCAGCGCCGCCTGGATGTCGCGTACGACGTCGCGCCGGTCGTAGCGCTTGCCGTTGTAGGGGTAGCCGTCCACCGCGACGAGCACCTTGGGCTCGATCTGGGTGAACCGGTCGATCACGCTGGGCGCCCCGAAGTCGGGCGAGCAGGAGGACCAGATCGCCCCGAGCGAGGCCGTGGCCAGGAAGAGCACGAGCGCCTCGGGGATGTTCGGCACGTACGCGGCCACCCGGTCGCCCCTCGTCACGCCGAGCTCGCGCAGGCCCTCGCGCGCCTCGGCGACCCGCGTGGCCAGCTCACCGTAGGTCAGGGTGCGCTCGTCGCCGGTCTCGGACCGGAAGATCACGGCCGTGACGTCCTGGTCGCGGTCGGTCCGCAGGGCGTTGCGCGCGTAGTTGAGCGTGGCACCGGGGAACCAGCGCACACCGGGCATCTCGGCACCCTCGCGCACCGGACCGCCGCCGCGCTCGCCGAGCACGCCGAAGTACGACCACACCGTGTCCCAGAAGGCGTCGATCTCGGTGACGGACCAGCGCCACAGCTCGTCGTACGAACCGAGGCCACGCTCGTCCATGAGCCCGCCGACGCGGGCCCGCTGCCGCGCCTCCTCGGACGGCTCCCACAGCAGGTCACCCTCGGTCACCGACACGTCATGGCCTCCCAGCGCTAGTGATGGCCATCCCAGCATCAGCGTGGCGGCCACGCTGTGCAACATAGAACACCACCACGAAACGGCCGGGAACCATGTGACCCGGGAATGCCGCTGGGACTTCGCGGATCCGGAGTTCCTCGCCGGATCCCGCGCACGGCCGAGGACGAGGATCCGGGGCCCCTCGGGGGCGGCTACGAGGCGAGGACCTCGCGGATGACGTGGCGGGCGTTGGCGGAGATGACCCGGTTCGTGTGCCGGTAGTACGGCAGCTGGCCGAGAGCCATGGACAGGGCCCAGCCGCGGCCGCGCGACCAGGTCGCGTCATCGACGTCCACCGCCTCCCGGAACGTCTCTCTGGCCGGGGCGGGCAACAGGTTCCAGGCGACGATCATGTCGCAGGCGGGGTCGCCGACCCCGGCCGTCGCGAAGTCGATGACCCCGGTGAGCCGCCCGTCGGTGGTGAGCAGGTTGCCGGGCATGAGGTCGGAGTGCACCCAGCACGGCGCGCCGGTCCAGGGCGGTGCGGCGAGCGATCGCTCCCAGGCGTCCGTGGCCGCCTCCGCGTCGAAGGGCTCGTCGGTATGGCGGAGCTCTTCGATCGCGGCGCGTGTGAACCCGTCGACGGCCGCCAGCGGGCCTCCGCGGTAGGCGGCGGGCCCGCCCCCGGCATCGACCCTCCGCAGCGCCGTGACGAACGCCGCCAGGTCGCGTGCCAGGAGCCGGGGCTCGGCGACCCGGCCCTCGACCGGGCACTCGCCCGCGATCCACCGGTGCACCGACCAGTCCCACGGATACCCCTCGGCGGGCTGACCGCGCCCGACGACGGCCGGAATGGCCACGGGCAGCGCGGGCGCGAGCCTCGGCAGCCACCGCTCCTCGAAGTCCAGATCCGCAACGCCTCCCGCGGTGAGGGGGATCCGGACGGTCAGCGCGTCACCGAGCCGGTAGACCGCGTTGACGGTCCCTCCGGAGGCGAGCCGCTCGACCGGCAGGTCCGCCCACTGCGGAAACCGCCCGCGAACCAGCCGTTCGACGAGCTCTGGATCGGTGTCCGCCTCGTCGGCGTGCATCTTGACCATGTGCGCGTCAAAGGTACTCGTCCGTCCTCGGTGATCACTGCGACGTCGCGGTACGGGTCCGGGCCGTCGGGGACCAGGGCAGGACCTGACCGTCGCGGACGAGTTCGCCGTAGTGGGCGGGGTCGACGGGGTCGAGGGCGAGGTTCAGGAGGGCGCGGGCCGCCTCGGCCGGGCTGGGGGCGTCGCCGACGTCCCACCACAGGGCCGAGGTCGGCGTGTTCATCATCCCGGGGCAGACGGCGGCGAGCAGGATGCCGCGCTCGGTGTCCCGCTCGCGGCGCCGGCCCGCGAGCGCGCGGACGGCGGCGACCTGGCCGATCTTGGAGGGGATGTTGACGAAGCCGGGCCAGGCTCCGGCGCGGGCGCTGCCGTCCTTGACGGCGTCGCGCCAGGCCGCGACCTGCTCGTCCACCTCGTCCAGGGACGTCAGGCCGTCGAAGCGGTCGTGGAGTTCGGCCGGCAGGTGGTGCAGCCTGCCCAGCGAGCTGGCCACGACGATCAGCCGTCCGCCGTCCCGCAGCAGTGGGGCGAAGGCGCGCAGCATCCGTGTGGTGCCGAAGTTGTTGACCTCGGTGTAGGCATCGACGATCCGGCGCGGGTCGTCGTCGGGGCCGACCCGCATCACGGCGTTGTTGAACACGATGTCGACGCCCTGGTGGCGTTCCCTCAGCCGCGCGGCGAGTCGGCCGGCGGCCTCGGGGTCGGCCACGTCGAGGAGCTCGCCGCGGACCTGGGCCCCGCCGCCGGGCATGGCGCCGACGGCCTGGGTGACGCGGTCGACGTCGCGGCCGGTGAGGTAGACGGTGTCCTGCGGGGCCATACGCGCGGCCAGTCCCTCGACCAGGGCCAGGCCCAGTCCCTGGGTGGCCCCGGTGACCAGGGCGACCTTCGGTGTGGTGATCATGCCGACCACGCTAGGAGCGGACGGGCCATGCCACCAGCGCAAGTTGCTCAAGTACGGTATGCGTAAGTGTCATGGCCTTCACCGACGCCTCCCTCACCGCGCTGCGGGTCTTCCGCGAAGTGGCCGAGCGGGGCACGCTCACCGCCGCGGCCGCCGCGCTCGGCTACACCCAGTCCGCCGTCTCCCGCCAGATCGCCTCGCTGGAACGCGCGGCGGGCACACCGCTGCTGGAGCGGCGCCACGACGGTGTACGCCTGACGCCCGCCGGGCACGTCGTGGTGCGCCGCGCCGCCACCGTGCTCGACCAGGTCGACGCCACAGCGCGTGAGCTGGCCGGTCTTCCCGACGAGCACGGCACGGTCCGGCTCGGCTGGTTCGCCAGCGCGGGGGCCGGGGTGGTGCCCCGTGCGCTGGCCGCGTTGCGCCGTACGCACCCGGGCATCACCGTGATCACTCGCGAGGGCAGCACACCGGCGCTGGTCCGCGCCTTGCGCGCCGGGACGCTCGACCTCGCCCTGGTGGCATCGGCGCCGCCGTTCCGCCCGCTCGACACCGAGACACCGGCCCTGGAGTTGCGCGTGCTCGCCGAGCGAAGCCTGCGCCTGGCGGTGCCCGCCGCCCATCCGCTCGCGCGGGGCGACTTCGTCGACGTCGCCGACCTGCACGGCCGGCGCTGGATCGCCGGATCGGGCGATGACCAGGTGATGGGGGTCTGGCCCGGCCTGGACGAGCGGCCCGAGATCGCCCACACCGCACGCGACTGGCTGGCCAAGCTGCATCTCGTCGCCGCCGGCTGCGGCATCACCACCGTGTCGGCCTCGCTCGCCGCCACCGTTCCCGACGGGGTCAAGATCCTGCCGGTCCGGGGCGGGCCACGAGAACAGCGGCGCATCCTGCTCGCGCGGCTGCCGCGGCTGCGGCCCGAGGTCGCCGGCC
>NZ_JBHLZP010000277.1:0-10798 GCF_042429965.1 Actinoallomurus acaciae | reverse complement strand
GCGCCGGGCCGCCGTCGACGCGAGCCGGTTCATGGACTACGGGCCCGACTGGCCGCCCGCGCCCGCGTCACCGCGGCGGCGCCACCCGCTGCTGCGCCGATGCGTCGCGGCGGTCGTGCTGTACGCCGTCATCTGGGCGCTCGGCTCGGCCCTCCTGGAGCTCCGCATGTTCCAGCTGCGCAAACTCAGCGGAGGCGCTCCGGAGACCACCTATACGACCGTGACCGAGCCGCGCCACCGCTGACCCCCGAACCCCCGGCCCGTTCCACTCGTCTCACCAGAGATGATCAGGAAGGCCCTGCGGTGCGTGGCGTGGGCGGTGGCGGTGCTCCTCGGCGCGCTCGCCGTCTTCTTCGCCCAGACCTGGTTCGCGTGGCAGCGGGAGCCGCGGACGTACGGAGGCACGGCGAACGCCCTGTGGGCGCGCCACCAGTGGGTCGGCGAACCGCACACCGAGGCCGACTACCGCGCGCTCGCGGCGACCCTGAGGGCGAACCGCATCACCGACGTCTTCTTCCACGCGGGACCGCTGGACGGCGACGGGCGGATCCCTCCGTCCCGTTACCGGCACGCGGGCGAACTGCTGGCGGCGATGCGCCGCCTCGCCCCGGGGGTGCGCGCCCAGGCGTACGTGGGCCAGGTGGAGCGCTCCGGCGGCGGTCCTCTCGACCTCGGCGACCCGGCGACCCGGGCCCGGATCCTGGACACCGACCGGGCGCTGCTCGCCGTGGGCTTCGCCGGCATCCACTACGACATCGAGCCGGTCTACCCCGATGACCGCGACTTCCTCGACCTGCTGGCGCGGACGCACGAGCTCACGCGGGGCCGGGTGCTCTCGGTGGCGGTCGAGCAGCCGCCCCTCGCCGACTGGGAGGCGCCGCTGTTCCGCGCGCTGCTGCCGCGCGGGCGGACCCACTACCCGCCGCGGCCCACCAGCGCGTACCTGCGCGCCGTGGCGAGCCGCGTCGACCAGGTCGCGATCATGACGTACGACTCGGAGGCCCCGACCCGGGCGCTCGCGGGATGGCACTTCGCCCACCACACGGAGCGGACGCTCGCACTCCTCGGCGACCGGGTCACCGTCTTCCTGGGCGTGCCGACCTACCGGACCGCGACGCCGTGGGCGGAGGACCTGCCGACCGCGCTGCGCGGCGTACGGCAGGGCATCGACGCCCTGCCGCACCGCCCGCGGCGCCCGTACGGAGTGGGCGTCTACGCGGACTGGACCACCAGCGCGCGCGACTGGGCGACATACCGGAGGGAATGGCTGGGAATCCGCGGATGAGAAAGATCACAAATGGGGCTGATCGGCGGTCCGGGAGCGTCCCGTGAGCGAACGGAACCCGCCCGAAGAGCGGTCCGAGCGGTGATGCGCCCGGTTTATGCTCTGACCTGCGACGACGAGTCATTTCGGTGGGTCGTGCGGCGAGGGCTACCGCGTGCCCTGCGACGGGTTTGTCGATGCAACTTGCGTCGGGCATTGCAACTGGCGTCCGAACGGCCGCCAGGTCCGCAAGGACAAGCAGTTGTCACGATTTAGTTACATCGCTCGCGAATTGCCTGGACTTTGGCGCGTCGTGCCATCGTCTTGCTCGCAAACATGATCATGTCGGCGTCGCAGGCGGTCGCCGCGCGATCAAACCCCCTTGCCCGGGGGAAGTATTCGGGGGACCGTTGCGCTGGTCGTGGCGGATTGGCGGTGTAGGGAGGTTCGGAGAAGGATGAGCATGAGGCACATGGTCGGCCCGGCGGACGGCCGGCTGCAGGAGCTGGCGGCCGGCTACTCCGGCTGGAGGTTCGGACTGGGCGGTTCGGGCCACTGGTGGGCGGTACGCGGCAACGAGTTCTTCCGCGCCCTGAGCCCGGAGGAGCTCAAGTCGCGGCTGGACGAGCACCTCGCGGCCGGAACCGAGGGCTGAGGGCCCATGAGGATGCACACGCCCGGTTAGCGGGCGAGGACAGGGAAAAGTGCGCGGCCGCGCAGAGCCGGAGCAATGCGCGGCCGGGCGATCGAGCGGACATCCGAGCCGGTGAGCACACCCGGCCTCAGCCGGAGCCCGCGAGCGAGACCCTCACCCGAGCACACCGGTGAGGAAGGGCGGCAATGAGCCGCTGATCGAGACCCCCCTTGGAACGCCCCGAACGAAACGACCGCGTATCGCGTGCGGTGAGGGCGCGTGCGGTGGCCCACCCGCCCGGGGCCGAGCCCACTTCTAGGCGAGTGGTTCCGAATGTGGGCTGGTGTTGAGTCATGAGGAGAGGGCGTCCAAGATCATGTTGTGAGGCAAGACCTGGACACCGTCTTGATCGCACTCTAGGTGAAGATCGACGACGGGTTGGAGGGAACGCGGTGGCTGGGGCGGCCACCGCGGCTGACCGGCTCCGAACTGATCTGTCCGGCGGTCGCCCAGGTGCTGCTGGGTTTCCACTCCGAAGCCCGCTGGATCCGGTTCGCCCATACACATCTGAGGGCGATGTTTTTGTACCTGCCCAAGCGGCCCGGTTGCAACAAGTGTTCCAAGGCGGCGCTGCCGCTGGTCAAACGGATGATCCAGGCACTGGTGACCGACACCGCCTGTTGGTTCGACAACGTCTGGGGCACCGATTCTGCTCCGGTCGAGTGCGGACGTTCCCGCCCGACGCGGCTGTGGATAACCATCGGCGCTGGGCCGGGCGTACCGAGAAGCGAACCGGGCCTATTGGGAGGGCCGGACCGGGCGTACCAGGAGGGCTGAGCCGGGCGTATCGGGCGGGCCGGACCGGGAAGGCTGGGCCGGTGTACTGGGGAAAGGATGCGCGCGCCTCGGCCGCGGGTGCGCCGATCGGGTGGGTGATCGGCGCGAGAGAGCCCCAGACCCCGGCGAACCGAGGCGCGCATCCTCCGCCGGGAGAGGCTCCGCCAGCCCCGCCAGACCCCGGCGGAACCTCATCCCACTCTCTTCAACGCACGAAAGCCCGCCAAGGTTCACCGGTAACGCCGGTTTTGTGAGAGACGATTGATCAGAAGACGCCGTCAGAACATGTACCCCCGAGCGTGTTCTGGCGGCGTCATCTCCGTTACAGGAGGTCACGGGCGGTAAGAAGGCGACACGGGGGTGCCCACGGGTCCCCAGCGGGGGCGATGCCCGGTAAGTTCGGAACATGGCACCCAGCACGAACGCTGTGCCGCAGGAGCGCGACGACGCGGCGCCCTTCGGCCGGATGCTCACCGCGATGGTCACACCGATGACGGCCGACGGCGCCGTCGACTACGACGGGGCGGCCCGGCTGGCCGCCTACCTCGTCGATCATCAGCGCAATGACGGGCTCGTCGTCAGTGGTACGACCGGCGAGTCGCCCACGACGACCGACGCCGAGGACGAGCGGCTGCTCCGCACCGTCATCGAGGCCGTCGGCGACCGCGCGCACGTGGTCGCGGGCGTGGGTACCAACAACACCGTGCACACCCTGAAACTGGCGCGCCAGGCGGAGGCCGCCGGCGCCGACGGGTTGCTGGTCGTCACGCCG
The DNA here is from genome assembly GCF_042429965.1 of Actinoallomurus acaciae. Taxonomy (NCBI): domain Bacteria; kingdom Bacillati; phylum Actinomycetota; class Actinomycetes; order Streptosporangiales; family Thermomonosporaceae; genus Actinoallomurus; species Actinoallomurus acaciae. Next base: position 7,291 of record NZ_JBHLZP010000277.1, on the reverse strand, counting down.
TACTACAACAAGCCGCCGCAGGAAGGCCTCGCGCGCCACTTCACGACCGTGGCCGACGCGACCGAACTGCCGGTGATGCTTTATGACATTCCAGGCCGTACCGGCACGCCCATCGCCCCCGAGACGCTGCTGCGCCTCGCCGAGCACCCCCGCATCATCGCGGTCAAGGACGCCAAGGGCGACCTGTTCGCGACCTCGCGGGTGATGGCCGAGACGGACCTGGTGTTCTACTCCGGAGACGACGCCCTGAACCTTCCCTGGCTCTCGCTTGGCGCGGCCGGGTTCGTCAGCGTCGTCGGACACGTGGTCGGCGCCGATCTGCACGAGATGATCGACGCCTTCCTCGGTGGAGACGTCGACCGGGCGCGGCGGATTCACCGCCGGCTGATCCCGGTCATCACCGCGATCATGACCCGTACGCAGGGCGTGATCGCGACGAAGGCCGCGTTGTCGCTCATCGGCCAGCCCGGAGGTGCCGTACGGCCCCCGCTGGTGGACGCGACACCGGAATTCACCGCCGCGCTGAGGGAGGACCTCATCGCCGGCGGGGTCAAGGTCTTGGAGGGTCCGTGAGAGGACCACAGGCACCACGCGGCAACGCCCGAGGGGCGTGCCGCGATCGAAGCTAGGAGGGCGCGTGACGAACGCGCATGAGCATGCCCCCGTGTCGTCGGATGAAGAGCGGGGGATCCGATGAGCCATCCACACCCTGATCTGGGGCTGCCGCCCGCGCTGCCGGACGGCGGACTGCGGATCGTGCCGCTCGGCGGACTGGGCGAGATCGGCCGCAACATGACGGTCTTCGAGTTCGGCGGCCGTCTTCTGATCGTCGACTGCGGGGTGCTGTTCCCCGAGTCCGAACAGCCCGGCGTCGACCTGATACTGCCGGACTTCGACTACATACGGGAGCGCCTCGACGACGTCGAGGGCATCGTGTTGACGCACGGGCACGAGGACCACATCGGCGGAGTGCCGTACCTCCTGCGCGAGCGGTCCGACATCCCGCTGATCGGCTCGCGGCTCACGCTGGCGCTGCTGGAGGCCAAGCTCACCGAGCACCGCATCAAGCCGACCACCGTGCAGGTACGCGAGGGGGAGACGCGGTCGTTCGGCCCGTTCGACTGCGAGTTCCTCGCGGTCAACCACTCCATCCCGGACGCGCTGGCGGTCGCCATCCGTACGGAGGCGGGCCTGGTCCTGGCGACCGGCGACTTCAAGATGGACCAGCTCCCGCTGGACGGCCGGCTCACCGACCTGGGCGGTTTCGCCAGGCTCGGCGCCGAGGGCATCGACCTGCTGCTGTCGGACTCCACCAACGCCGAGGTGCCCGGGTTCGTCACCAGCGAGCGCGACATCGGCATCGTGCTGAGCGACGTGCTGCGGATCGCGCAGAAGCGCGCCATCGTCGCCTGCTTCGCCTCGCACGTGCACCGCGTGCAGCAGGTGCTCGACGCCGCGTACGAGAGCGGCCGCAAGGTCTGCTTCGTCGGCCGGTCGATGGTGCGCAACATGGGCGTGGCGCGTGACCTCGGCTACCTGCGGGTACCCGCCGGCATCCTGATCGACCAGAAGGAGATGGACGACCTGCCGGGCGAGCAGATCGTCCTGATCTGCACCGGTTCGCAGGGTGAGCCGATGTCGGCGCTGTCCCGGATGGCCAACCGCGACCACCAGATCCGCATCGAGCGGGGCGACACGGTGATCCTCGCCTCGTCGCTCATCCCGGGCAACGAGAACGCCGTCAACCGCGTGATCAACGGGCTGACCCGCTGGGGTGCGCGCGTCGTGCACAAGGGCAACGCCCTGGTACACGTCTCGGGGCACGCACCGGCCGGCGAGCTGCTGTACGTGCTGAACATGACGCGCCCCGGCAACTTCATGCCGGTGCACGGCGAGTGGCGGCACCTCAGCGCGCACGCCCGGCTCGCCGCGCTCACCGGCGTGCCGGACGAGAACATCGTCATCGCCGAGGACGGCGTCGTGGTCGACCTGGTCGACGGGCAGGCCACCATCGTCGGCGCGGTCCGTGCCGGGTACGTCTACGTCGACGGCCTGTCGGTCGGCGAGATCACCGAGACCTCGCTGAAGGACCGGCGCATCCTCGGCGACGAGGGGTTCGTGTCCGTGGTCGTGGTCGTCGACTCCTCCAGCGGCAAGGTGCTGGGCGGCCCGGAGATCCACGCCCGCGGCGCCGGCATCGAGAGCTTCCAGGCCGTGATCCCCCGGCTGGAGGAGGTCCTGGAGACCGCCGCCGCCGACGGGATCAACGACATCCACCAGCTCCGGCAGCTCGTCCGCCGTACGGCGGGCCGCTGGGTGAACGAGTCCTTCGGCCGCCGGCCGATGATCATCCCGGTGATCGTCGAGGTCTGAGAGCCTTCGACGCGGGGGTTCCCGGCGGTCTGTTGAGAGACGCGCCGGGAGCTCTCGCCTTGCCGGCCCGATTGTCCACAGCCGCCTGAGGACCTTCCGCCTTCTGGCCCGCGCACTGGACAGTGGAAGTGCTGTTGCCCCGGTCTTGTGGACTGCTGATCGCTTGGGACGATGGTCCCCGGGGAGGAGTGCACAAGTGCCGAGGCGCAGGCGGCGTGGGCTGACCCGCCGTGACCCGGCGGTGGTGCCGCCACATGATCTGGTGAACCGCACCTTCACCGCTCCCGCGCCGAACCGGGTGTGGACGGCCGACATCACGTATGTGCCGACGGGTGAGGGATGGCTGTACCTGGCAGTGGTGCTGGATGTGTTCTCCCGGAAGATCGTGGGGTGGGCGATGGCCGACCACCTGCGCACCGAACTCGTGGGACGCGCTAGAGATGGCGATCTGGAATCGCCGGCCCGCTCCTGGTCTGATTCATTACAGCGCCCAGGCACCGGGATAAGCCCCGGCGTGTCTATAGAACCGGGGCCACTTCAGAAGTGGGGTCGGCTCCCCGGGCGGGAGGGGCGTACCGGGAGGGGCTCGCCGTGTCGGCTCGCGCGGTTGTGCAAGGTCGTGGGTCCCCTTCCGCGCGACACGCCGTCCGTGCACAAGGGAAGCCACCGGGCATAGCCGTTAGTCTCACCATCATGGCCACACGTACGCCAGGAGGTGCCAAAAACTCCTCAGGCACGCGTGGCAACGCGCGTAAGCCGGCCGCGCGCAAGCCCGCCTCGGGTAAGTCGGCCGCCCGTAAGCCGTCCGCGAGCCGCCGCTCGGCGTCCTCCGCCAAGCGGCCGGCGGGCAAGGGGGCCAGGAGCCGGCCGCAGCGGCCCGATCCGCTCGCTCAGCTGATGCTCGGCCTCTACCGCGTCATCGCCGGGGTGTGGCTGATGGTCGCCCGGTCCGTCGGCGCGCTCGCGCGCCGGTTCGGGCAGAGCGCACGCGACCTCGACGAGGAGCATCGCAGGGACGGCGTCGGCCTGGCCAACCTCGGGCTGGCCATCGTGCTCGCCGCCGCGACCTGGTGGACGCCGCACACCGGTCTGATCAAGTACTTCGGCCGCGCCGTACGGGACGGCTTCGGCACGCTCGCCGGGCTGCTGCCGGTGATGTTCGCGCTGCTGGCCTGGCGGATGCTGCGTCACCCGGGGCACAACGGCGACGGCGGGCGCCTCACCATCGGCTGCGCCGCGCTCATCGGCGGCATCCTGGGCGTCGTCCACGCCGCGCACGGCACGCCGTACCCCGACGCGGGCGAGCGTGCGCTGCAGGGGTCCGGCGGGCTGATCGGCTGGCTGTTGTCGGCGCCGCTCACCAGCACCGTGACCGGCTGGGTCGCGGTGCCGCTCCTGCTGCTGGTGGCGGCCTTCGGCCTGCTCGTGGTCACCGCCACGCCGGTGCATCAGGTGCCCGAGCGCCTCATGGCGTTCCGCGACCGCATCCTGCTCCGCGAGCCGCTGATCCCCGAAGGCGACGAGACCACCGCCGAGGCGCCGGCGCGGAGCAAGAAGCGCTCCCGCAAACGCGACGTCGAGGTCGGCGACCACACGAAGCCCTATGACACCCCGGTCGTCTCCGGCCCCGACGCGCCGGAAGAGGAGCAGGACGACGGTCCCAGCCTCGCCGACGATCTGTTCGAGCCGCCCGAGCCGACCGAGGTCTTCGCGCCGCCCGAGCCGCCGGAACACACACCGCCGCCGAAGAGCTCCGAGCAGCTCACGCTCTCCTCCTCCGGCGTCGGCGGCCCGTACACGCTCCCGCCGGCCGGCGCGCTCAAGCCCGGCTCGATCGTCAAGCCGCGCACCAAGGCCAACGACACCGTCGTGAACGCCCTGTCGGAGGTGCTCGACCAGTTCGGCGTGGACGCGCAGGTGACCGGCTTCACCCGCGGCCCGACGATCACCCGGTACGAGATCGAGCTGGGGCCGGCGGTCAAGGTCGAGCGCATCACCGCGCTGACCAAGAACATCGCGCTCGCGGTCAAGAGCGCCGACGTGCGGATCATCTCGCCGATCCCGGGCAAGGCCGCGATCGGCGTCGAGATCCCCAACACCGACAAGGACATCGTCAGCCTCGGCGACACGCTGCGCGCCTCGGTCGCGGTCAACGACCACCATCCGATGGTCGTCGGCCTCGGCAAGGACGTCGAGGGCCGTACGGTCGTGGCCAACCTGGCCAAGATGCCGCACATGCTCATCGCGGGCGCGACCGGCGCCGGTAAGTCCACGTGCATCAACGGGCTCATCACCTCGATTCTCATGCGCTCCACGCCGGACGAGGTACGGATGGTGCTGGTCGACCCCAAGCGCGTCGAGCTGACCTCCTACGCCGGCATCCCGCACCTGATCACCCCGATCATCACCAACCCGAAGAAGGCGGCCGAGGCGCTGCAGTGGGTGGTGGGGGAGATGGACCGTCGCTACGACGACCTGGCGGCCTCCGGATACCGGCACATCGACGACTTCAACAAGGGCGTGCTGGCCGGCAAGCTCACCGCGCCCCCGGGCAGCGAGCGCGTCTACCAGCCCTACCCGTACCTCCTGGTGATCGTGGACGAGCTGGCCGACCTGATGATGGTGGCGCCGCGCGACGTCGAGGACTCCGTCGTGCGCATCACCCAGCTCGCCCGCGCCGCGGGCATCCACCTCGTGCTCGCCACCCAGCGGCCGAGCGTCGACGTGGTGACCGGCCTGATCAAGGCGAACGTCCCGTCGCGGCTGGCGTTCGCCACCTCGAGCCTGGCCGACAGCCGCGTCATCCTCGACCAGCCCGGCGCGGAGAAGCTCGTCGGCCAGGGCGACGCGCTGTTCCTGCCGATGGGCGCGAGCAAGCCGATGCGGCTGCAGAACGCCTACGTCTCCGAAAAAGAGATCCATGACGTCGTCGAGCACTGCAAGAAGCAGGCCGAGCCCGACTACCGCGAGGACGTCGCGGCGAACGACCAGCGCAAGAAGGACATCGACGAGGACATCGGCGACGACCTCGACCTGCTCGTCCAGGCCGCCGAGCTCATCGTCTCCAGCCAGTTCGGCTCGACCTCGATGCTCCAGCGGAAGCTGCGCGTCGGCTTCGCCAAGGCAGGACGTCTCATGGACCTTCTGGAGAGCCGTTCCATCGTCGGTCCCAGCGAGGGGTCGAAGGCACGCGATGTCTTGGTCAAACCCGACGATCTGCCGGGCGTTCTGGCATCGCTGCGCGGCGAGTAGCGACGGAGATCTTGGGTAGCTGACATATACAGCGTTGCACGTCGCTTCCGGAGACCGACCTTCATAGACTCAGCGGTAGCGAAGGACGATTCGGGCGACGTCATCGCGTGATACGCCACGAGGTTCCCAGGAGGTGCTGTGACCGAGCGAAGCGCGGGAACCGGCAGACACAGCACCCTGGCCGCGGCGCCGACGAAGGAGGCGCCGTGACCGAGCGGAGCGAGGGGACCGTCGTCGGCGGCGGCGCCGACGACGAAGGTGCGCTGGGCATCGGCGACACCCTCGCGAAGGCGCGACAGGACGCCGGGCTGACCGTCGGGCAGGTGGCCGGCCGCACCCGCATCCGCGAGACCGTGATCAACGCCATCGAGCGCGACGACTACACGCTGTGCGGTGGCAACTTCTACTCGCGCGGGCACATCCGCAGCATCGCCCGGGCCATCGGAATCGACCCCGAGCCCCTCATCGGCGCGTACGACGACGCGCACGGCGGATCACCGCAGGCGATCCCGGCGCGGCAGGCGTTCGAGCCCGAGACGCCCGTGCGGTTCCGCGAGCGGCGCGCGCCCAACTGGAGCGCCGCCATGATCGTCGCGCTCGTCCTCGTGGCGATCTACGGCATCGTCCGGGTGGCGACCGGCCACGACGAGCATCGCTCCGCCCAGCGGGCCGCCGCGCCCGCGACGGCCCGGCCGACTCCTCGCAGCAGGGCCGTGGCGCCGCCGCCGGCGCCGCGCAAGGACGTCACCGTACGGGTCAAGGCCAAGCGCGCGAGCTGGCTCAACGTCCGCGACGCCAAGGGCAAGGAGCTGTTCAGCGGCATCATCCGCGCCGGGCAGACCGAAGAGTGGAAGTCCAAGAAGCGCATCCGGCTGCTGATCGGCAACGGCGGCGGCGTCCGCGTGACGGTCAACGGCAAGGACGTCGGCGCGCCCGGCGAGACCGGTCAGGTCATCCGGCTGAGCTACGGCCCGCGCGATCCGCTCAAGGCCAGTCTCTCGCCCTCGCCACAGGTGCCGCGCAAAGGCTGACCTCCTGCCATCTTCGCGGGACCAGTACCGTATGGGGCATGTCCACCCGCCGAACTGATCCCGTGCTCGCTCTCCCCGCGCGCCCGGCGAGAGGGGAGCGCTCCGCGTGAGCACCGCCGACCAGTCCACGACATCGGCGGACCGCCGCTCCGTCTCTCTCGTCACCCTCGGGTGTGCGCGCAACGAGGTCGACTCCGAGGAGCTCGCGGCACGGCTGGAGAGCGCCGGCTGGACGCTGGACGACTCCGGTGACGCCTCGGTCGTCCTCGTCAACACCTGCGGCTTCATCGACGCCGCGAAGAAGGACTCCATCGACACCCTCCTGGCCGCGTCCGACTCCGGCGCGAAGGTCGTCGCGGCGGGCTGCCTCGCCGAGCGGTACGGCGCGGAGCTGGCCGAGTCGCTGCCCGAGGCCGACGCGGTGCTGAGCTTCGACGACTACGCCGCGATCGGTGACCGGCTCGACGACGTCGTGGCCGGCCGCGGGCACCGCTCCCACCAGCCGCAGGACCGCCGGAAGCTGCTGCCGCTCACCCCGGCCGAGCGCTCCGGCACTCACGTGCACGTTCCCGGGCACGGTTCGGCGCCCGACCTGCCGGAGGCGGTCTCGCCGGCGTCCGGGCCGCGGGTGCTGC
>NZ_JBHLZP010000276.1:0-10804 GCF_042429965.1 Actinoallomurus acaciae | reverse complement strand
GGCGGTCGCCTCGGCCGGCGTGCCGGAGGCCGGCGCCGCGGTGTTGAGCCGGGCCGGCGCCGGGGCGGTGCTGATCCTGGCGGCCGAGACCGCGCTGCTGCTCGTGCTCTCGCCGGAGCTCGCCCTCGCCGTCGAGCGCTCCCGCAAGGCGACGCCGTGCGAGCTGCTCGACGTGCCCTTGGAGCAGACGTACGCACGGCTGCAGGCGAGCGAGGCGTGGCGCGAGCACGAGGACGACCTCACCTCGGCGCGGCCCACTGAGACGTGGCGTGAGCTGTGTGTTCGCTACGTGGTGTACCCGGCGCGGATCGACGGGCAGGTGGCGGAGGTGGTGTTCGCCGTGCCGGTCGACGGGCGGCGGCAGGGGGTGCGCGCCGGGCTCGTCTGGGCGGGCGGGCACGAGGAGCAGGACGACGACTCCGGCCCCCGGCGCGTCCACACACCCGCCTGAGTCTGGCGATGTATAGCGCTCTCTTGCTCGTTCGCTAGAACGCCTTATAAGGAACTCGACTGCGCGTTCGCCACGTTGGACTAGATGTGAGCGCCATAACGTGTCCGAAGTGTCAGGGTCAGATGCGCCAGTACGAGCGGGCCGGCGTCGTGGTGGATCAGTGCGGCGAGTGCCGTGGCATCTTCCTCGACCGTGGCGAACTCGAACACCTCGTCACCGCCGAGTCGCAGTGGTCCGGCCCGCCGGCCGGCCCCGGCTACGCCCCTCCCGCCGCGGCGCCGCCGCAGTATGAGGACCACCGGTACGAACAGCGGTACGACGACGATCGCCGGTACGGACAGCGCCCCCATGGCGACCAGTATCGGCACAAGAAGAAGCGGCGGAGCTTCTTCGAGGACCTCTTCGACGACTGAGTGACTCCGAAGCATTCCCTCGTGGCCGTCCGGCGATCGTGCGGGCGGCCACCGGCATGTTCGGAGGCATCGGGTTTTCTACTCCCCTCTAGCAAATGAGCAAGACAGCCGAATATTCGCCAACAGGCATCGCATTGATGGCGTCGTCTACGGCTTTCTAGCCGTAGAGCAAGAGTGACCTAGAAAACGGTAGCGGCGCTTAGACCGGCTGCGACCTGAGGAAATGACCGAAGTGCGGGACGGTGAAGGCGACCAGGCCGCGCTCGGCGCTGTAGATGAGACCCTTCTTGATCAGGCCGTCGCGGGCGGGCGAGAGGCTGGAGGGCTTGCGGCCCAGCTCGTCGGCGACATTGGCGGTGGGCACGGGCTCGTCGCCGAGTGAGGCCATCGCCCGCATGTAGTCGCGCTCGGCGGGAGTGGCGCGTTCGTACCGGCTGCCGAAGAAGCCGACCGCCAGCTCCCCCTCGGCCTCCGGCGCGGCGACGCGGATGTCACCGTCGCTGATCGGCGTCTCGGGCGCGATGTCCCAGGCGACCTTGCCGTACGCCTGGACGAAGTAGGGGTAACCGTCGGCCGCCTGGTACAGCGCGTCGAGCGCGTCCTCGGTGAAGGTGACGCCCTCGCGCTCGGCGGGGGCGAGCAGGGCGAGGTCGGCGGCGTCCCGGTCGAGCCGGTCGATGCGGGCGTAGCGGAACAGCCGCTCGGAGTAGGACTTGCTCGCCGACAGCACGGCCGGCAGGTGGGGTAGGCCGGCGCCGACGACGATGAGCGGGCCGCCGCTCTGCGACAGCTCGTGGCAGGCGGCGCAGAGCGCCGAGACGTCGTCGGCCGGGATGTCCTGCATCTCGTCAACGTAGAGCGCGATGCCGACGCCGAGGTCGGTGGCGACCGAGGCCGCGTCGACGAACAGCTCGGTGAGGTCGATCTCCAGGTCGCCGGAGTCGGCACGGCCGCGCGCGGCGGGCACGTCGATGCCGGGGTTCCAGCGGCGAGGGGCGGTCTTGCCCTTGGCCGGCTCGGCGTCGGCCTGCGCGAACGCCTTGAGCACGCCGAGGAACTCCTCGATGCGATCGGGCGCCCGGTGCCGGGGGGCCAGCTCACGGATGGCCATGTGGAGAGCGGAGGCGACCGGGCGGCGGATCGACTGGTCGGGCCGCGCCTCGATCTTGCCGGTGCCCCAGAGCTTCTGGATCGCCATCGACCGGAAGGTGTTGAGCAGCACGGTCTTGCCGACACCGCGCAGCCCGGTAAGGATCATGCTGCGCTCGGGGCGCCCGCGGGCGACACGCTCCAGCACGACGTCGAACTGCTGGAGCTCACGATCGCGGCCGGTCAGCTCGGGCGGTCGCTGTCCGGCACCGGGGGCGTAGGGATTGCGCACTGGGTCCACGCTCTCGGACTTTATGAGGGGATATAGCTGCGGCCGTAGATTTCCGTAGAAAGTGCTACGGCGTGTCGCGCGATGCCGTGCGCGGCAACGCGTCGCGACCGGAGCGGTAAGGGTCGCCACCGGCCCCGCCTCCCTCAATGCTGGTCGAAACTCTGTTCGAAGAGGTTCATCACCGTAGCGCACGGGGCGAGGCGCCGTCAGGAGAAGCGGCGCTCTTTTTCGAACAAAGAATCGACCAGGGCGTCCATGGCCGCACCCGTCTCCGCACGCCGGCCGGGCGTGTCCGCGATGACCAGCCCGGCCTGGAGCGCCCCTGCATGAGCCCGGGATCAGTCCTCGACGGACTCGTCCGCGCTGCTCCGGTGCGGCACGTGCCCGGCCGGGACGACGCCCATCCGGCCCGCCTGGAAGTCCTCGAACGCCTCGATGATCTCCTCGCGGGTGTTCATCACGAACGGGCCGTAGCGCGCGACCGGCTCACGGATCGGCAGGCCGCCGAGGACGAGGATCTCCCAGCCGTTCTTCGCCGCCGACGGCTGCCCGTCGGCGGCGGCGACCGTCAGCGCGTCGCCGTGGCCGAACACCGCGAGCTGCCCCTCATCCACCGGGCGCCCGTCCGGGCCCGCCGTGCCGCGACCGCTCAGGGCGTACACCAGGGCGTTGAATTCGCGCGGCCACGGGAGGGTGAGCCGCGCGCCGGGGGCGACGGTGGCGTGCAGGTACGTGATCGGCGTGTAGGTGACCCCCGGTCCCTTGTGCCCGGCCAGCTCACCGGCGATCACTCGCACGATCGACGAGCCGTCGTCACTGCTCAGCAGGGCCACGTCGCGGGACTCGATGTCCTGGTAGCGCGGCGGCACCCACTTGCGCTCGCGGGGCAGGTTCACCCACAGCTGCACGCCGTGGAACAGGCCGCCGGAGGCGACCAGTTCCGGCGGGGGCTGCTCGATGTGCTGGATGCCGGCTCCGGCCGTCATCCACTGGGTGGCGCCGTCCGTGATCAGACCGCCGCCACCGATGGTGTCCTGGTGCTGGAACGCGCCGTCGATGATGTAGGTCACGGTCTCGAAGCCGCGGTGCGGATGCCAGGGCGTGCCCTTCGCCTCGCCCGGGGCGTACTCCACCGCGCCCATGTGGTCGAGCAGCAGGAACGGGTCCGCGAGCGAGAGGTCGACGCCCGGGAACGGCCGGCGCACCTCGAAGCCTTCGCCTTCGAGGTGCCGCGAGGCGGTGATGACGCGGCCGACGGGACGCCAGGCGGTCTCCTGCTCCGGGAGCCGGGGAAGTCGCGTCAGGGTCAGCGGATCGGCGGTTACGGCAGGCATCGTGCCCTCCTAGGTCGGGTTACGCGTCGTGCAACCAAGTTGAAGATTCAACTATTCCTCGGAGCGGCGCCCCGACGACTCTCCCCGTTCAGCGTAGCCACCTCGATTGAAGTTTCAACCATCCGTACAGGTCACGGAAACGATCCCCGACCTCGACGACGGGTGAGATCATCCGAGGACACGGACCGTCTGGAACTTTGTTGAATGTTCAATCAAGCGTGTAGGATCGAGATATGACCGAACCGCGCTGGCTCGACGCCTTTCAGCAGCGCGACTGGCGTGCGTACGTCGAAGGCAGTGTGCGGCTGGCCGATCTCCTCGACCGCGATCTCAAGTCCAAGCACGGCCTGACCATGGCCGAGTACGAGATCCTCGTACGCCTGTCGGAGGCGCCCGAGCGGCGGCTGCGCATGGCGGAGCTCGCCGATGTCGCCAGCCAGTCGCGCAGCCGTCTCTCCCACACCGTCTCGCGCCTGGAGTGCAAGGGCCTCGTGGCGCGCAACAACTGCGGCGCGGACAAGCGCGGTGTCTTCGCCGAGCTCACCGACGAGGGGTTCGCGTTCTTGTCCAAGGCCGCCGTCGACCACGTCGCGACGGTGCGTGAGTTCTTCGTCGATGTGGTCGACCCGGCCGATCTGCGGGCCATCGGCCGCGCGTTCACGGCCATCGCCGAACAGGTCGCCAAGGCGCGCTAGACCCCGGCGTTCAGCCCGGTGCAGAAGCCGAGCGAGAACAGCGTCAAGAAGGTCCAGCCGCACATCAGCCCCACGCCGTACAGGCGCATGAACCCGGTCATCTTCCACGCGAGGAAGCCGCCGAGCCCGAACGCGAGCAGCATCAGAGCTAACGCCTGTGCGACCAGGTTGGTGTCGTTGTCGTGCATGATGTTCCGTTCGAACGCGGAGTACATCATGATCGCGTCCACCAGGATGAACGTGCCGAGTCCGCTGCCCACCGCAGTGATCTCGCGCATACCGAGCGACGGACGGCGCTTGCGGTCCGTTTCCTCCATGATCGGTCCTCTTTCCGCCGGACATGGCAGCCACATCGTCCCGCATGAAAGTGTCCGAAGCACGGCTTCAATCATGTAATCCTTCGAAGATGAGACGCGCGATCCTCGGCATCCTCGCGACCGGACTCTGCGTAACGCTCTCGTCGGCCTGCGGTGGCGGCGGGTCCGGCGCCGCGGCGTCCCCACCGGCGGCGGCCTCCACGGACCCGTCGGCGCCTGCGGCCGTGTCGCCCTCACCGTCGAAGGCCTCGCCGACCGGGCCCAAGCCGTTCTCCGCCAAGATCAGCAAGGTCACCCGCGCGACCGTGAAGCACTCCTGGCACTCCGGCTGCCCCGTCGGCATCGGCGACCTGCGCCTGATCACGATGACGTACTGGGGCATGGACAAGAAGACCCACGAGGGCGAGATGGTCGTCAACGAGGACGTCGCCGGCAAGATCGTGAAGGTCTTCCACAAGCTGTACGACGAGCGCTACCCGATCCGGCGCATGGAGCTCGTGGACAAGTACGGCGGCAGCGACTTCAAGTCGATCGAGGCCGACAACACCTCGGCGTTCAACTGCCGCAACGCCACCGGTGCGAGCTCCTGGTCACAGCACGCGTACGGGCACGCCGTCGACCTCAACACCTGCGAGAACCCCTACGTCCACCCGAACGGCCACATCGAGCACCCGCAGTGTGTGAAGTACGGCAACCGCAAGCGGCACGACCCAGGACTGATCCACGCGAATGACAAGGTCGTGAAGGCGTTCCGCTCGATCGGCTGGGGCTGGGGCGGAAGCTGGGGCGGCCCGTGGGACTTCCAGCACTTCTCCGCCAACGGGCACTGAGCCGCTCGCCCGCCACCCCGACGTCTAGACGACCAGTAGAGCGACCACCGCGACGATGACCACGACGACGATGACCAGGCCAATGATCATCCCGGTGTTCGGGCTCTTCTTCGCAGCCTCACCGCCGTTGCGGCTGGCGAAGGCCCGGAACTGCTGTGTGCTCGCTGCGGGATCCTGTTCATTTCTCGCCATGCACCAACAGACTAGTCGAGGAAAGCACAGAGTGACCGGACTTTCCCGGAAGGTCGCCCGCAGTACACGAACCCGTCTGCGCGCCCATGGCGCCCTCTGAGCCCGGTGGCTCAGGCGGCGACCGCCGCTTTCACGGAACAGCCCCGTGATCACCTCGGTGATCACGGGGCTGCGGCCGTCGGTCAAGCGCTACTTGCGGCTGGCCCACAGCGGGCGCTTGTCCTTGTAGACCACCAGGTTGCCGTCGTCCTGGACCACCAGGGTCGCGCCCGGGTTGCCGGTCGTGTTCGAGCTCCACAGCGGCTTGGTGCCCTCGTAGACGACGAAGTTGCCGTCCGTCTGCATGAGGGCGTACACACCCGAGCCCTTGGTGGCGGTGCTCCAGATCGGCGTTCTGCCGTCCTTGTACAGCACGACGTTGCCGTCGGTCTGGGCCTGGAGCGAGTACTCCCCGTTCGGCGAGCGAACCTCGTTGCCGGTGGTCAGCTTCTGGCCGGGCGCCAGGCCGCCGATGGCCATGTGCCGCGACCACAGCGCCTTGTGGTCGGTGCCGTAGATGACCAGGTTGCCGTCGTCCTGCACCTCAAGGTGCGCGCCGGAGTGGCTGGAGGTGTTGCTGTGCCAGAGCGGCGTCTTGTCCTTGGCGTAGACGACCAGGTTGCCGTCGCTCTGCATGACCGCGTACGCGCCCGGGTGGCGGCCCGTCTCCGTGCTCCAGAGCGGGGTCTTGCCCTTGTAGAGGACCAGGTTGCCGTCGGTCTGCTGGAGCAGCTGGTAGTCCCCGTTCATCGACCGGACGGCCTGGCCCTGAGAAAGGACGTAGCCCGACTGGAGGCTGCCCAGAGAGACGTGCCGCGACCAGAGTGCCTTCTTGGCCGTGCTGTAGATCACCAGGTTGCCGTCGTCCTGCACGACGAGCGACGCGCCCGGGTGCTTGCCGGTGTTGCTGGACCACAGCGCCTTCTTCGCGGTGTCGTACACGACCAGGTTGCCGTCGGTCTGCATGACGGCGACCGCGCCCGGGTGCCGTCCGGTGCCGGTGGACCACAGCGCCTTCTTGCCCTGGTAGAGCACCAGGTTGCCGTCCTTTTGCAGGACGAGTCCGTACTTGCCGTTCGCCGAGCGGACCCACGCGCCGGCCTTGAAGACGTGGCCGGGCTTGACGAGGCCCTTGGCGACGCTGCTCTTGGGCTGGACATCGCTCTTCGGCGCGCCGGCGGGTGCCGCGGCGGTGTTCGCGCTCGGCCGCGCGGCCGTGGCCGCGGCCTTCTTCGGCGTGGGCTTGGAGTGGCCGGTGGCGGCCCACGCGCCGACCGACACTGAGGTCACGGCGGCCGCCACACCGGCCGCCACCGCGATGGTCTTCATCCGCTTCACTGGGTGTGCTCCCCCTGTTTCGGACTGGATGATGAGAAACGTAGGGGAGCCGCCGCCGAAGGCCACGATGCTTCATCAAGCGTGAAAATGTCATAGCGTCCGGGGAATGGGGCAATGGGCGCTGCGCGCGGAGACGGCCGCCGGGCGGTCGTACGACGCGCCCAGTGAGGCGCTGCTGTTCCGGCTGCTCGGCGAGCTCGGCCCGGGCAACCAGTTCCTCGTCGTGGACCGGGTCGACGCCCCGGGCGGACAGCACTACATGCAGGTGTACCGCGAGGTCGACGGCACGTACGTCGTCGAATATCGCGAGGGAGCGCCCGAGCGTCACTTCGAGACGGTCGCCACGGACCTGCGCACGACGCTCGCCGTGCTCACCGGCTGGGCCGACGACGCGACCGGCTGGCGCGACGCGTGCGAGTGGCGGCAGTGGCCGATGCCCTGACGCGTACGGCCCGTCAGGTCGTCAGGACCGGCGCCAGAAGACGCAGGTGCTCGGCCTGCTCTTCGAGCGTGGCCGCGATCGGCTGGACGCAGACGTGGTCGGCGCCGGCCTCATGGTGGGCCCGGACCCGCTCCGCGAGAGTGTCCGGGTCGCCCGACGGCACGACCGCCTCGATCAGCGCGTCGCTGCCACCGCCGTCGAGGTCCTCATCGGAGAAACCCAGTTCGCGCAGATGGTTGCGGTAGTTCGGCAGGCCCAGGTAGCGCGTGGCGTACTCCCGTGCGGCGGCGCGGGCGGCCTCCGCGTCCGTACCGACCACGACGGCCTGCTCCACCGCCAGGATCGCGTCCTCACCGAGGACCTCCCGGGCGCGTGCGGTGTGCGCGGGCGCCGTGAAATAGGTGTGCGCGCCCTGCGCGTGCGTCCGTGAGAGCTCCAGCATCCGAGGGCGCAGCGCCGCGAGCAGGCGCGGGGCGACCACCGGCAGCGCGGACTCCGCGGAGTCCATGGCGTCGAGGTAGGAACGCATCGTCGCCACCGGCCGGCCGTAGTCGTGCCCGCGCGAGGTCACCAAAGGGGCGTGGCTGACGCCGAGCCCCAGCACGAACCGATCCGGCCACGCGTCGTCCAGTGTCGCCGCCCCGTTGGCGGCCGCGACCGCGTCACGCGCGTAGATGTTCGCGATGCCCGTCGCCACCATGATCCGCTCCGTCCACGACAGCACCGTCGCGGCATGCGTGAACGCCTCCTTGCCCCGCGGCGTCTCGGCGAACCAGAAGGCGCAGTAGCCGAGTTGCTCGATCGCCACCACCACCTGACGCTCCACCGCGGCCGGTGCGTCGGAGGCGGAGGCCAGCCACACACCCACCCGGCCCAGCCGATGTTTCACCGCGGCGACGTCGACGGACACACCCTCGGCCATCGCGCACCCCCTCTCCTCCGGTGACCATGCCCATTCACCAGGCCACCTCACACCGGAGGAAGCGTCGATGCGGCCGGACCGCTATCGTGGACCTCGCCTCTGGAGGGTTCGCATAGTGGACTAGTGCAGGCGCCTTGAAAGCGCCCAGGGCTGGTGACAGTCCTCGTGGGTTCGAATCCCACACCCTCCGCGAGTCGACTCATCCTGCTCGCTGTCCCCTCCGGGGCAGCTTCGCCGGTGACCGTCGATGTCTGCCCGGGGGGCCGAGCCCCCCGGAGCCCCCGCGATTGATGGTTTCTCGCCGTCGCCGCGTTTCTCGCCGCACCCGGCTTTCCACGACGTACGCATCCGGCTCCGCTTCCGCTCTTAGCGCTGCTCTGGGGCTCGGCGTAGGAGGAATACGGTGGCGAGGATCCCGGCTACGGCGGGCAGGATCGCCAGGGTTCCCCACAGGGGCGGGAAGATCCTTGCGTCGTACTCCGATGAGGCGAGTAGGAGTAGGGCGAGGCCGGCGGTGATCACGATGACGGTCACGGCCAGGGCCGACGCCGGTAGGCGGTGTGAGCGGGCGACGCCCAGCACGAGCAGCCACAGCACGGCGTCTATGACGGCGACGGTGTACACGAGGCCGTAGAGCAGGGCCGCGGACGGCTGTTTGCCGGACGACCGGTACACCGCGTCGGTGTGGTCGGTGAGGGAGTGGCCGCCGGTCTGGTCGATGATTGCCGCCACCGCGAGGACGAGCGACAGGGCGATCGCCACCACTACGGCTCGGCCGGCGGAGCGCCCGCCACCGGAATTTTTAGATAGTGACTGTCTCATGCGAGTGACTGTACGAAGTCCATGAACGGCGAGTCAATTGCTTTAGGAAGTCACTTGCTGAAGAGTGTGGCTGTCTGTAACATCGGTGGATGGCATCCGATCTGCGGGAACGTCGGCGAGTCAAGGCCAGGCGCACCATCCAGGAGCGGGCACTCGACCTGTTCGACGAGCGAGGGTTCGACGCCGTCACGATCGAGGAGATCGCCGCCGCGGCGGCGGTGTCGCCGTCATCGGTCTACCGCTACTTCGGGACCAAGGAAGGGCTCCTCGTCGCCGACGAGTTCGACAGCATGAGCCAGGAGGCGCTGGAGGAGATCCTGGACCTCGACGATCCCGTCGGCAGCCTGCTGCGGATCGTACGGGCGTATGAGATGACGCCGGACGAAACGCCCGAGCCGGCGGCAGGCCGGTCGCCCGAGAGGAGTCCCTGGCGCCGGGTCCGCTACTTCTTCCAGGAGCCGTCGGTACGGATGGCCGCGTGCGCGGCGCTCGACCGGGCCAGCCAGCGGATCGCCCCGATGATGGCCGGTCACGGCGGTATGACCGAGACCCAGGCGCGCGTGACGTCGAACGCACTCGCGTTCGGCTACTTCGCCGCGCTGGAGCAGTGGTACCTCGACGGCGGCGTGCGCCCGATCGCCGACTACGTCGAAGAAGGCATGGCGCCACTACGCAGGATCTGGCCGCCCGTGGAAGGCCGCTGAGGGACCGCCCGGGGCGGCCGGCTCATCACCGCTCCGGGCAGGGGCGATCGGGTCCCGGGTCAGCGGGGCCAGGCGAAGCCGTCGCCCACCGTCGCGGCCAGGACCAGGTAGGCGTCCTGGGTCGCGGCGGACAGCTGGTCGAGCTCGACCTCCGCTCCTTCTTCCAGGTGAGGGTCGTACGGGATGCGGACGACCGCTCGGCAGCGGCTTTCGAAGTGGGCCTGGAGCCGGTCCAGGTCGACCGTGCTGCGGCTGCGGGAACGCACCATGGACAGCACCACGACGCCGTTGCGTACAAGGTCGCCGTAGTGGTGGGCCTCCAGCCAGTCGAGCGTCGCCGACGCCGATCGCGCGCCGTCGACGGACGGCGAGCTGACCAGCACCAGCTGGTTCGCCAGGCCCAGCACGCCCGCCATCGCCGAGTGCAGCAGGCCGGTGCCGCAGTCGGTCAGGCAGATCGAGTAGAAGTGCTCCAGGACGTGCGCGACGGTGCGGTAGTCGTCCTCGCTGAACGCCTCGGACACCGCCGGGTCGCGGTCGGAGGCCAGCACCTCCAGCCGCGAGGACGACTGGGACGTGTAGGCCCGCACGTCCGCGTACCGCTGGATCTGCTGATGCTCGTTCAGCAGGTCGCGTACGGTCGTGGCGGTCTCGAGCCGGACCTTGTCCGACAGCGTGCCACGGTCGGGGTTGGCGTCGACCGCGATGACCCGGTCGCCGCGCAGCGACGCGAGGGTCGAGCCGAGCCCGACGGTGGTCGTCGTCTTGCCGACGCCGCCCTTGAGGCTCATCACCGCGACGCGGTGGTGGCCGCCGGCGACGGGCGTGCGCGCACGCGCCAGGAGCTCGCGCTTGCGCAGCTCCTGCGGCGACTCGCCCGGGTGGATGACGCCGCCCGACGCCTTGTAGACCGCGCGTCGCCAG
>NZ_JBHLZP010000275.1:0-10810 GCF_042429965.1 Actinoallomurus acaciae | reverse complement strand
CGGCCTGCTCGACCGTACGCGCGAGGAGGCCGCGTACGAGCTCGGCAACGGCGCCCGCGTGCTGGCGCAGGACACGGTTCCCTTCTGCGTCTGGGTCGCCGCGCGCCACCTCGGCGACTACGAGCGAGCCGTACGCGACTGCGTCGCCGTCGGCGGGGACATCGACACGACCGCCGCCATCACGGGCGGCATCGTGGCCGCCCACACCGGGGCGGAGGGCGTGCCACGCGCCTGGCGCGACGCCCGCGAGCCGCTGCCCGGCTGGCTCTCTCCCGCCGCCGGTGGGCCGGGATGAGCGTGCCCTGATCGAGCCGGACCTGGACGTCGAGGACCTCGTCGGCATGCGGTTCGCCGTGTCTCCCCTGATGAGTCTGCGCACTCTGCTGCCGCCGACCTACTTCGTGTTGCAGATGCCCTGGTGGCGCCGGGTCGAGAAGGACGTGGCCCACCTCGACATGCGGCGGCCGACCTCGCTCGTCGGCGTACGGCGCTGGGGGCCGGACTTCCTCACGCCCCGGCCCGAGGTCCCGGTGCCGGACTTCGAGGAGGAGCTGGAGATCGTACGCCGGACGCCGCCGGAGAAGGTCGCCGCCGACATCCGGAGCGCCCACGCGGGCCGTCCGGTGCCCCCCGGCCCTGCGGCTGGACGAGCCGGCGCGGCTCCGCGACCGGCTCGTCGCCCTGCTCCGGGAGTACCGGGAGGCGGCGCCGGCCCCGGACTGGACGCGCATGCGCGGGGTGCTGAAGGCCGACATGCTCTACCGGGCCCGGCAGCTCACCCGTGGCGGCGCCCGGCCGCTGTTCACCGACCTCCACCCGGCCATGCGATGGCGCCTGGACGTACCCGCGATCGACTACCGGATCGACGTCACCGGCCACGGCCTGTGCCTGATGCCGTGCCTGTTCGTCCGGAGCACGGTGCCGCCGATCAGCGCGGACGAGCCGCCCTCACCGGCCTGTCCCGCGCGCGGCACCGCGACGCTCTGGGAGACCGAGCCGCCGACGGGCGGCGAGGCGATCGTCGCGCTCATCGGCCGCCGCAAGGCGGCGCTGCTCGGCTGCCCGGACCGGCCTCGACGCTGGACCTGGCCGAACGGCTCGGCGTCACTCCCGGAGCGGTCTCCCGGCACCTGAGCGTCCTGCACGGCGCCGGGCTCGTCACCCGCGCACGCGTCCTGTACGCCCGCAGCGAGCTGGGCTCCCGCCTCCTCGCCAGGTGAACCCCGGCTACGAGGCGGTGGTCTCCTGCGGCCTCGATTCCAGCCACGGCGCTGCCCGCTCGCGGTCGAGCAGGTCGGGCTGCCGCAAGTCGCCGAGCATGAGGTGGACGAGCGGCGCGGCGTCCCGGGTCCAGGCGTAGCACTGGCGCGCCGAGTCGCAGTGGGTCGCCGCGCGGCTCTGCGCCACCGCGACGATCTCCGGTGCGTCCGCGCCGACCTGCTCGATGTCGGCGGCGGCCGAGTCCGCCAGCGGCACACCCGCCCGCTCGGCGACGGCGCCGATGTCGGACAGTTCGCCGTGCAGCCAGTCCCACGGCGTGGCCTTGATCTCGTCGGCCCAGTTGCGCCCGCACGGCTCGTCGCCGTCGAAGCGGGGGTGGAAGTGCGCGGCCTCGAACGCTCCCGGCGTGCCGTCGACGCGGTCGAAGAGGTCGGCACGCCAGACCGGCCGGTCGACCGCGATCCGCTGCGCCGCGGACTCGCTGCCACGGAGCGGCTGCGGCTCACGCAACCGCAGCTCCAGCCGCACGCCGTGTTCGAGGTGGCTGTCCTTGAGGCTCACCTCGAACCAGTGCCGGACCAGGATCGCTGTGTCGTTGTAGACGAAGGCGTGCAGCACCTCACCACTCCTTGATCACCATCCGGACGCCCCGTGGCCACGTGGGCCCCGGGCACCGGAACCTGGGGAGAACCGGCGAAGCGTTCCCTACCCTCCCTGAGAGCCCATCAGTCGGACAAACCACTCTTCCATCGCCGCTTCATTCATCTGGTTGACGGTTGTCACCCAACTGATTGATTGACTATCCTCGCCGGCATGTCGACACGGAGGGCGCCGTCGGCCGAGGACCGCGGGAAGACGGCCGAACGGGCGCGGGAGCGGATTCTCGATGCCGCCGTGGCCGAGTTCGGCGCCAAGGGGTACGCCGGTGCCCGCACCGCCGGCATCGCCGCGCGTGCGGGTGTGAACCAGCAGCTGATCTCGTACTACTTCGGCGGCAAGCAGGGCCTGCTCGAGGAGTTGCGCCGCCGCCGGCAGCAGGCCGAGTCCTCGATGGTGCGCCCGGACGCCTCGTTCGGGGAATCGGTCGCCGCGTACCTGGACGCGATCCTCGACCATCCCGACTGGGCCCGGCTCGTGGTCTGGCAGGCGCTGGGCGACTGCCCGTTCACCGACGCCGAGGAGGGCGAGCGGTTCGCGCAGACCCGGCGGTCCACGACGGCGAAGGCGCTGGAGAGCATCCGCCGGCGCCAGCGGGACGGCGAGGTCACCGGGGAGGTCGATCCCGGCTTCGCGCTCCTGGTCGCCTACGCCGTGGTCCTCTCACCGATCACGATGCCGCAGTTCGTACGGGACATCTTCGGCGACGACCCACTGGCGCCGTCGATCCGGCACCGGCTCCACGACCAGCTGGTCAAGCTCCTCGGCCCGGCCGGGGACTAGGGAGGTTCAGGCGATGGTCACAGTGGTTTTCGGTGCCCGGGGAAACGTCGGCCGGCATGTCGCCGACGGTCTGCTCGCCGCGGGCGAGCGGGTGCGGGCGACCAGCCGGACGCCCGAGGCGCCCGGTCTCTCGCCACGGCTGGAGGTCGTGGCCGCCGACCTCGAGCGTCCGGAGACGCTGCCCGCCACCCTGGAGGGCGCCGAGAAGGTCTTCCTCTACGCCAAACCGGATGGCATTCAGGGCTTCGTCGAGGCCGCCCGGTCGGCGGGCGTCCGGCACCTGGTGCTGCTGTCGTCGGCGGCGGTCGTGGCCGCCGACGCGGAGCACAACCCGATCGCCCGGCGGCATCGGGCCGTCGAGGTGGCGATCGAGCGGTCCGGCATCGACTGGACGTTCATCCGCCCGGGGATGTTCGCCACGAACACACTGTGGTGGTGGCGGACGCCGATCCGTGCCGAGGGCGTCGTCCGTACGCCGTATCCGGACGCGCAGACCGCGCCCGTCCACGAGAAGGACATGGCCGCGCTCGCGGTGACCGCGTTGACCGGATCCGGCCACCGGCGGCAGGCCTACACCGTGTACGGGCCGGAGTCGCTCACCCTGCGGCGGCAGGTCGAGCACATCGGCGACGCCATCGGCCGCGAGATCCGACTCGACGTGGTCTCCGTCGAGGAGGCGCGGACCGAGCTGGGCAGGACCATCCCCCCGATCGGCGTCGAGACCTTCCTGCGCCAATGGGCGGCCCGCGACGGCACGCCGGCCGAGACCTCGACGACCGTCGCGGAGGTCACCGGCCGTCCCGTGCGCACCTACGCCCAATGGGCGAAGGACCACGCCGGCGACTTTCGCTGACACACCGCTCCGTCAGGCGCGGCGCTGGGCGAACTCCGCGTACGCCGAGCGGACGTCCTCGCCGGTCAGCGTGGTCAGGTCGGCGGTGGTGGCGTCCGAGCCGAGCGAGGCGATCCGCAGGTCGCGGAACCCGCACGCCTTCTCGTACAGCGAGCGCACGAAGCGGCCGTTGCCCAGCTCGTCGATGCGGCCCTGCCCGCGTACCCGCTGGAAGACGCCGGCGAGGTCGTCGAGCGCGGCCTCGTCCCACGAGTCGCCGGCCGAGGCCGCGAGGCTCACCGCGATCTCCAGCAGTTCGTCGGGCGTGTAGGAGGGGAACGCGACCCGTTCGGAGAATCGCGAGGCGAGGCCGGGGTTGGAGCGCAGGAACCGGTCCATGTCGGCGTCGTAGCCGGCCAGGATCACGACCAGCCGGTCGCGGTCGTCCTCGGCCCGCTTCAGCAGCGTCTGCACGGCCTCGACGCCGAACGCGTCGCCTCCGGCATAGCCGGGGTTGACCAGGGAGTACGCCTCATCGATGAACAGCACGCCGCCCAGCGCCGAGTCGATCACCTTGTTGGTCTTCAGCGCCGTCGAGCCCAGGTGCTCGCCCACCAGGTCGGCGCGCTGCGCCTCGACCACCTCGGGCCGGGCGAGCAGGCCCAGGGCCGCGAAGATGCGGCCGAGCACGCGGGCGACCGTGGTCTTGCCGGTGCCGGGCGGCCCGGCGAAGACGAAGTGGCGCATCGGCGGATGGGTGGCCAGGCCCTGCTCCTGGCGGAGCTGCGCCACGCGCAGCTGGGCCGTGATGGCGTGGACCTGCCGTTTCACCGGTTCGAGGCCGATCATCGCGTCGAGGCCCGCGAGCGCCTCCTCCAGCGTCGGCGTCTCGGCGTAGCCGCGATAGCGCTCGGTCACCTCGGCGAACGCCAGCTCGATGTCGGCCGCGCCGATCGTGACGAGCTCGTCGGGCGTCGGCTCGGGCATCTCTTTCGCGCTCCGCGCCCCGTGCCGCCAGCCGCCGCCGACGATCCGCACGTCGCGGGCGCGCGCCGCCCCCTCGATCAGGGAGCGGACGAAGCGGCCGTTGCCCAGCTCGTCGACGATGCCACGCCGACTGACCTCCTCAAAGCGCGCCCAGAGCGTGGGCGCCGCGTCCGGGCCGAGCCGGTCGCCGCGCAGCGCGGCGTGGTATTCGGCGATCTGAAGGAGCTCGGACGGCTCGTACCGGGGGAAGCTCACCCGCGTGCCGAACCGGGAGGCCAGACCCGGGTTGGAGGACAGAAGCGTGGCCATCTCGTCCTCGTAGCCGGCCAGGATGATCACGACGTTCTCGCGGTCGTCCTCGGCCCGCTTCAACAGGGTCTGCACCGCCTCGTTGCCGAACCGGTCGGGCTGCCCGTCGGTGGCGTTGACCAGGCCGTACGCCTCGTCGATGAACAGGACGCCGCCGAGCGCCCGGTCGACCAGGTCATTCGTCTTGATGGCGGTGGCGCCCAGGTACTCGCCGACGAGGTCGGCGCGCTGCGCCTCGACGACCTCGGGCGTCGGCAGCAGCGCGAAGGCATAGAAGATCTTGGCGACGACGCGGGCCACGGTGGTCTTGCCGGTGCCCGACGGGCCGACGAACACGAAGTGCCGCATCGGCTTCTCGGCGGCGAAGCCGGCCTCCGCGCGCATCCGCGCCGCCTCGATCGACGCCGCGATGGCGCGGACCTGCCGCTTCACCGGCTCCAGGCCGATCATGCCCTCCAGCTCGGCGAGCGCCTCGTTCACCGAGATCTGCGGGACCTCCTCGACGGCACGCCCGCGAGCGGGAGGGGTGTACTCCTCCGGCTCCTGGTAGTCCTCCTGCGCCCAGCCGGTGTCGTAGGCCTCGGCCGGCACGATGCGGCGGGCCTGCCACCAGCGGTAGCACAGCACGAACAGCGCGGTCGCCCACGCGGGCGCGGCGTTCAGCCCGGGGAAGGGATGCGCGAGGGCGGCGGCCACGATGCCGGCCAGGGCGAAGGCGGCCAGGGCGGTGCGCCACGGGGCGTACGCGCGGATGCGGTGGGCGAGGAAGGCGACCGGGAGCCCGAGGGCGGCCAGGAAGACCGCCTCGTGGCCGCCGGGCGGGTAGAGGCGGCTGACCGGGAGGACCGCGGCCAGCCAGCAGATGACGACGAACGCCGTCGCCATGCCGCTGGGCGAGCGTAGGGTGAAGTCGATGACGAGCAGGATCGTGGCCGCGAAGACGACCGTCGTGAGCAGCGGCCAGCCGGTGACGACGGCGACCGCCGCCGCACCGACGACGAGCACGAGAAACGTCAGCCGTCGCACACCCGCCTGAACCTGGAAATAACGCCAGCGTGCGCGTTCGAACACATCGCGCGCGATCTGCGGGTGCGATCGGGATCTGCCGAACGGTCGCATCGCCCTCCCCTCACGCCTGCAGACGTGTATAGCGCAGGTTCACCGTGTAATGGCAGAACCTATTGTCTGGCGTGCCCCAATCAAGACGGTTACCGTCCGGCGACAATACGCGGGATTCGGGGACCGGGTCAGGCTCCGACCAGCCGATCGGCCAGTTTTTTGTCCTTGGCGACCCGGACGAGGGCGGACGCGAGACGGGCGAGTTCCCGGTCGCTGACGAGTTCGGCGAGACGTTTGGGGTCGGTGGGCAGGCCGAGGCGGTCGGCGCCCTTGAGCGCGACCGCGTCGAAGGCCGGGCGCAGCCACGGCCACACCGCCTGCGCCTCGCGGCAGAAGATGTCGGCTCCGACCGGGCCGATGCCAGGGAACTCCTGGAGGGCCTCCCGTGCCCGCCCGGCGTCCCGCCCGACCTCCTGCGGCAGCCTGCGCAGGTCACCGCCGTAGTCCTCCATCACCTTCTCGGCCATGTCGCCGAGCCGGGTCGCGGTGCTCTCGTCGTAGCGCACATAGTGCGCGCGGCCCAGCGCGTCGACGCGCTCCTGCCAGCCGAGCCTCGCCAGGCCGCGCGGCGTCCCGCCGCCGGCCTCGAACAGCTCGTGCGCCGCCGCCACCGCGATGTCGGCGCTGATCCGGGTGCTGAGCAGATTCGCCAGAACCAGGAGCTTGAAAAGGGCCGCCGGTTGGTCCTTGAGGGTGATTCCGGCGTCCTCCGCGTAGGTATGGCCCGCTTCGGAGAGCAACGTCTTGGTCGTCTTGTCCATGGGCCACCTCCACTTATGGCGGGCAGGTACGCATTTCCTTACCCCGTGAAGGAGCGTCTAAGTGCGGGGACGCGTACGGAGTAGCGGTCGAGCAGCTCGGCGTTGCGCTCGTCGCCGCCGGGAACGTTGGCGCTCGCCCACAGCGGCAGCTCCGCCCGGTCGGCCATCCGCGCCAGCACCAGGTTCCACAGGTAGACGCAGGCCAGCGACGACAGGGCCGCCGTACGCGGCGCGTCGGCCGGGTAGGACGCGTCGCCGGGCGGGACGAGCGTGTCGATGACCAGGTCGGCGACCTCGCCGAGCTTCACGCCGGCGCGCGCGGGCGCCGCCGCCATCGAGGGGCCGGACACGAACGCGACCACCGGCAGGCCGTACGAGCGGGCGGCGCGGGCCAGCTCGACCGGGAAGGGGTTCGCGCCGCTGTTGGAGAAGATCACCACGACGTCGCCGGGCCGCGGCGCGGCCGTCTCCATGATCGGCGCGGCCAGGCCGGACCGGCGCTCGGCCTCGGTCGCGGGCCACGCGCCGTGCAGCGGCGAGATCTCCGGCACGTACAGCGGATGGACGCAGGCCAGGCCGCCGGCGCGGAAGAAGCCCTCGAGCACCATCGCGAGCGAGTGGCCGGACCCGCCGGCGTAGACGAGGCCGCCGCCGGTCACGGCGGAGAGGAGGATCTCGGCCGCCTGGTCGAGTGCGTCGGCGTTGTGCCGCTCGACGCGGTCGAGGTGTTCGCGCATCCAGTTCACGAAGATCGGTCTACCAGGATGCGTTGGCCGCATCCAGGACATTTGTCCCGCCGAAAAGTGGATCGACGGCCATGTCCGACCGGTCCGCCGTGCCCTTAGGGTTTGCCCGTGGCCGACAGTGACGAGGCGCCGAGCGGGGCGGACGCGCGGGAGGACGACGCGGCGTGCGGCGGTGAGGGAGCCGACCGCCGTGGTTCGGGCTTCGCCGGGCGGATCGACGACGGGCCCGGCCCGTTCGGGATCTACCCGTGGCTGCTGGTCGGGCTCGGCGCCGTGTCGAATGTCGCGCACGGGCGGGCACGGCCGGTCTGGGTGTCCGCGCCCCTGCTGGGGCTGTTCGTCGGTCTGGTCCTGGCGGCGATCTGGCTCGGCTTCCACCGCGGGCGGGGCGACCGGC
This sequence comes from Actinoallomurus acaciae, assembly GCF_042429965.1. Taxonomy (NCBI): domain Bacteria; kingdom Bacillati; phylum Actinomycetota; class Actinomycetes; order Streptosporangiales; family Thermomonosporaceae; genus Actinoallomurus; species Actinoallomurus acaciae. The sequence goes on along the minus strand of NZ_JBHLZP010000275.1, from coordinate 2,998 downwards.
TGGCGTCCGGCCTGCTGGTGGCGCTGATCGCGGACGCGTTCGTGATGAACGGCTGGTTCGGGCACGGCATGGCCATGCTGTTCCCCGTGGCCGCGATGGCCTGCGGCGTCGTGGTGCCGTGGGCGCGGCGTCCGTGGCCGCCGGTCGTGGTCGGGGCGCTGTCCGTGCTGGGCGGCGTGGCGACCTGGCTGCGCGGCGCGTCGGCCGGGGACGCCTTCACCGTCTGGTACAGCACGCTGATCTCCGGCTTCATCGTCTCGATCATCCTGCTGCTGTTCGGCGCGATCCGCGAGCTCCGCGAGACCCGCGAGGAGCTGGCCCGGACGGCCGTGTCCGAAGAACGGCTCCGGTTCGCCCGCGACCTGCACGACCTGCTCGGGCACACGCTCTCGCTGATCGTGATCAAGGCGCAGGCCGTGCGCAAACTGATGCCGCGCGACCCCGCCCTGGCGGCGGACCAGGCGGCCGACATCGAGACGATCGGCCGGGACGCTCTCCGGCAGGTGCGCCTCGCCGTGAGCGGCTACCGCGGCCAGGGACTCGCCGCCGAGCTCGACGGCGCCCGTACGGCGCTGCGCGACGCGGGCATCGAGCCGACCGTCCGCCAGGAGGGCACGCCGCTCCCGCAGGAGACCGGTTCGCTGCTCGGCTGGGCGGTCCGCGAGGGCGTCACCAACGTCATCCGCCACAGTGGCGCCGGCACCTGCGAGATCTCGGTGCGCGGCCGTGGGGACACCGCCGTGCTGTCGATCCGCGACGACGGCCGCGGCGGATCCCCCGTGCTGGGCAACGGCCTGCGCGGGCTCACCGAACGCGTCGGCGGCGCCGGCGGACGGCTCCAGGCCGGTCCGGACGAGCTCGGTGGGTACGTGCTCACGGTGACGGTCCCGTTGAACACGCTCCCGGAGAAGGGGGACGTTTCTTGATCAAGGTGTTGCTGGCCGAGGACCAGGGCATGATGCGCGGCGCGCTGGCGCTGCTGCTCGGCCTCGAGGAGGACTTCGAGGTCGTCGGCCAGGTCTCCACCGGCGACCGGATCGTGCCCACCGCACGTGAGGTCCGCCCCGACGTCGCCGTCCTCGACATCGAGATGCCCGGCCGCAGCGGCCTGGACGCCGCCGCCGACCTGCATGCCGAACTGCCCGACTGCAAGATCCTCATCGTCACGACGTTCGGCCGCCCCGGCTACCTACGGCGCGCGATGGAGGCGGGCGCGAGCGGCTTTCTCGTCAAGGACGGCCCGGTGGAGGATCTCGCCCGCGCCATCCGCCGGGTGCTCGCGGGCGAGCGCGTGGTCGACCCGGAGCTGGCCACGGCCGCGCTGAGCGCGGGCCCGAACCCGCTCACCAGCCGTGAGCGCGACGTGCTGACCGCCGCGGTCGACGGGTCCACCATCGCCGACATCGCCGGGCGCCTGCACCTGTCGGAGAGCACGGTCCGCAACTATCTGTCCGCGGCGATCGGCAAGACCGGCGCGCGCAACCGGATCGAGGCCGTACGCGCCGCGCGCCACAACGGCTGGCTCTGACATACCGCGACGTACCGGGGAGAATCGTCAGATCAAGGAGAGCTGTCCCTCGATCTCGGGCCGGTGCTTGCGCAGGTGCCGCCACTCGGGCAGGTCGTCGAGGTAGGACCAGGACAGCCGGTGGTGCGGCGTGGGCCCGAGCCGCCGGAGCGCGTCCTGGTGCACGGGCGAGGGGTACCCGGCGTTGTCCGCGAAGCCGTACTCCTCATGGCCGCCCAGTTCCGCCATCAGCGTGTCGCGGTGCACCTTGGCCAGCACGGACGCCGCCGCGACCGACACCGACCGCAGGTCGGCCTTGATCTCGGTGCGGACCGGCCACGCCCGCCCGTCCGCGGCCGCCCGCTCGCCGAGGAAGTTGTGCGCGCCGTCGAGGATCACCGCGTCCGGGCGCTCGGGCAGCGCCTCGAGCGCGCGTACGGCCGCCCGGCGCAGCGCCTCGGTCATGCCCACGTCGTCGATCTCCTCCGGGCCGGCGGCGCCGAACGCGTACGCGGCCAGCCAGTCCTCGAGAACCTCCGCGATCGCGGCCCGGCGGCGCGGCGTGAGCATCTTGGAGTCGGTGAGGCCCTCCGGCGGGGTGTCCATGCGGGTGACGGCCGCGCAGACGACGACCGGCCCGGCCCAGGCGCCCCGGCCGACCTCGTCGACGCCCGCGACGCATGCGGCCCCGGCGGCGGTCAACTGCTCCTCGACGGCATAGCCGGGGCCGCTCGGGGCAGGCGTGTCCTCGGTTCGCATGGCGGTCATGGATCCTCCTTCGTCGGAGAGAGTGACCAATTCCCTCGTTTCGCTCGGTCATGATGGCAGGTTCACGGGCCGCGTTCGCCGTCTCACGACGGCGTGGCGCCCCGCTCGCCGTGGCTCCGAGCGCGCAGTTTCACGATCGGGCAACGGCGGACCTGACCGAGTGGACGCCGAATCAGTGAAGAGCGGATGATCTGACGGATACGTCCGCAGGAAGGATTGTCATGCGTAATCGGCCGATATACGACGTCGTCGCGCTGCTCGCCCGATGTGGTGTCGGCACCGTGTTCCTGGCCCATGGGTGGCAGAAGATCCAAGTGGGAGTGACCGCCACCGGGCGGAACCTCGACGCGATGGGCGCCCCGTTTCCGACCGCCGCGGCGGTCTACTCGACGTTCGTCGAGCTGCTGGGCGGCGCGGCGCTGATCCTCGGCGTCGCGCTGCCGGTCGCCGGGACGCTGCTCTTCCTCGACATGGCGGGCGCGCTGATCTTCGTGCACGCCAAGCACGGCATCTTCCTGGTGGACAACGGGAAGGTCCAGAACGGCTTCGAGCTGGTCATCATCCTCGGCCTGGCGGCGCTGGTGTTCGCGGCCGGCGGAGGCGGGCGCATCGCGCTGGACCAGCGGCTGTTCGGCGGGCGGAGCCGCACGGCGGCGGACGAGGACGATGAGGCGCCGCCGCCCTGGCGTCCGGTGCCCGGCACGTCGGAGGAGCCGCCCGCCG
>NZ_JBHLZP010000274.1:0-10868 GCF_042429965.1 Actinoallomurus acaciae | reverse complement strand
ACGCCGAACGGGCGACCGCCGTGGTGGAGCGGATCACCGGCTCCGGGGGCAGCGCCGAGGTCTGCCTCGCCGACCTGGGCTCGCTCGCGCGGGTCCGTGAGCTGGCCGACCGGGTGAGCTCCGGGCACGGCGCCATCGGGCTGCTGGTCAACAACGCCGGCGTGGGCGCCGGCCGGCCACCGTACCGCCGCCGACGGCTCAGCGAGGACGGCCACGAACTGCGGTTCGCGGTGAACTACCTCGCGCCGGTGCTGCTCACCCGGCGGCTGCTGCCGGCCCTGGAGGCGGGCGCGCCCGCGCGGGTCGTCAACGTCGGCTCGGTCGGGCAGGCACCGGTCGACCTGGCCGATCTGGGGCTGGAGAGGCACTACTCCGGGGCGCAGGCGTACTTCCGCAGCAAGTTCGCGCTCGCCGCGTTCACCTTCTCCCTCGCCGAGGAGCTCGCCGGGCGCCCGGTCGCCGTCACCTGCCTGCACCCGGCGTCGATGATGAACACCCCCATGGTCAGGGAGTCGATGATGCCGCCGATGTCGACGGTCGCCGCCGGCGCACGGGCGGTGATGAACCTGGCGACCGGACCGGCCGGCGCGGCGGGCGGACGCTACTTCGACGGCACGGACGAGACCCGCGCCCACGAGGGCACCTACGACCCCATGCTGCGCGACCGGCTGCGGGCGGTCACCGCCGAGCTGCTGGCCCCGTTCCTCGACGACACGCGGGCGTCCGGACGCTGACGGGCGTACCGGCCGAGGAGAGCCGGGCCGAGGCCGGTGCGGTCACGCGGCGAAGGCGACCTCGACGATCGACGCCCGCAAGGGGGCAGGCGGCCTCGTGGACCGTCGAGAGCAGCGTGGCTCGGCCGACCCGGCCGCTCCTGTCGGTGGAGGCTGCCAAGATGGGGACGTGGGTGGACTCATGCTGCTTGACACGCCGTCGCTGTACTTCCGCGCCTTCTACGGCGTGCCCGAATCGGTGACCGCCTCCGACGGCACGCCCGTCAACGCGATCCGCGGGCTGCTCGACATGATCGCCCGGCTCGTCCGGGAGCGGTCGCCGCACTCGGTGGTGGCCTGCATGGACGCCGACTGGCGCCCGCGGTTCCGGGTCGAGGCCCTGCCGTCGTACAAGCTGCACCGGGTCGGGCCCGACGGCGGCGACCAGACGCCGCCCGCGCTCGGCGCGCAGGTCCCGGTCATCGAGGAGGTGCTCGACGCGTTCGGCATCGCCAGGGTCGGCGCCGCCGGCTATGAGGCCGACGACGTCATCGGCACGCTCGCCACCGCCGAGCCGGGCGAGGTGGACGTCGTGACCGGCGACCGTGACCTGTTCCAGCTGGTCCGCGACGACAAGCCGGTGCGCGTCCTCTACACCGCGCGCGGCATCAAGGCGCTGCAGGTCGTCGGCGAGGCCGAGGTCACCGCCAAGTACGGCGTGCCGGGGCGGGCCTACGCCGACTTCGCGACGCTGCGCGGCGACCCCAGCGACGGGCTGCCGGGCGTGCCCGGCGTCGGCGACAAGACGGCCGCCGCGTTGATCACGAGGTTCGGTTCCCTGGAGGGCATCGAAAAGGCGCTTGATATGGGCGAGATGTCCGGTTTCCCGGCCGGTAGCCGATTGAAGCTGGAGAAGGCGCGCGACTACCTCCGATCCGCGGAAATGGTCGTACGGGTGGTCACCGATATCCCGCTTCCGGGCATCGACGCACGGGTGCCGCGCACGCCGCGCGCACCGGAACGCCTGGTGGAGCTCACGGACCGGTGGAACCTCGAGGGTCCGGTCAACCGATTGCTGACCGCCGTGAAAACGTCTGGCGACTAATACGCTGATTGCGTCATATGGCGCAGTGTTCCCGGCCGCGCGGAGTTTTCATTTCAGTGAGAGGCGCAGTGAAAGTTGCGCGACGAGGATCACTGAGAGGCGGCCATGACGACGATCCTCAGCAGGCGAACACCACCGTCCCCAGGGGATGACGGAGCGGCGTTCGGCGGCGTGAGCGCGATGTTCGGGATGGTGCGACGCTCGAACCACGCCACCGCCCTCGCGGGATGGATCGTCGCGACGGGCGCGATGGGACTTGCCGTGCAGGCCGACACGATCCGGACGGCGGGCGAGACCCCGTACGGCGGCGCCCTTCTCGCGGCGCTGGCGCCGGTGCTCGTCGCCGGGACGGTGACCGTCGCCCTCCTCGTCCGCGCGAACCGGCTCACGTCGTTCGCGCAGGAGCGGTTCTATCGCTTCATCGCCGAGATCCCGGGCGACGCGCCGGAGCTGTGCGCGCCGGCAGTGCTGCAGTTACAACGGCTGACCGCGGCCGTACGCCATCGCGAGACGCTCACGCAGCAGGCGCTGACCTGGGCGTACGTCGCCGGCGTCGGCGCGCTCGGCTGGAGCGCCGCAGCCGAGGCGATGGCCTTCGGCCATTAGGCCGATCACAGACCGGCCGGCACCCGGGTCATGGAAAAACCGCCCCACTCCCCATGCAACGGGTGCCGGCCCTCTAGACAGCCTTGGCCTTCATTAGGTCCACTGTAAGAAATGAGGTTCAATAGCGAACCCGGGACGGGCAGACGGGAACCTGGTGCAGGAGACCCTCGCGAACAGACAAGGTTTTTGGCAGGCACTGAACGAGTCCGAACGGACCGCGCTGCGCGCGGCCGGCCGGACTCGTGAGTATGCCGCCGGCACGCTCTTGTGCAGTCAGGGCGCCGACCCCGACCATGTGCTGGTCATCTTGGACGGGTGGGTGAAGGTGACGGCCGGGCGTGCCGACGGCCACGAGGTCATGCTGGCGATCCGCGGGCCGGCCGACACGATCGGCGAGAGCGGCTGGCTCAACGGCCGGCCGCGGTCGGCGAACGTCAAGGCCCTCAACCGGGTCCGCGCCCTCGCGGTCCCCGCCGAGCAGTTCGCGAACTTCCTCAACGGCCACGCCCACGCCGCGCAGGTGCTCGCGCGGGTGATGGTCGGCCGGATGGACGACGCCGACCGCCGCATGACCTCCCAGGTCGGCACGAGCGGCCCGAAGCTGCTCGCGCTGCTCCTGCTCGACCTGGCCGAACGCTACGGCGTGCCGGGCCCGAACGGCTCCGTGGCGCTGCCGCTGCCGCTGACCCAGCACGAGCTCGCCACGATGATCGGCCGGGCCCGCGAGACGGTCGCCCGCGCCCTGACCGTGTGGCGCAAGGAAGGCGTGGTCGTCACCCAGCGCATGCGGATCCTCATCCTCGACCCCGGCGCCCTGCGCGAGGTCGCCGAGGCCGAGGACGAGTTCTGAGCGGCGAACGGCCCGAGCGGGACGGTCAGGCGACGGAGGAGTAGGCGACGACGCCGCGGCGCATGGCGTCCATCGCCTTGCCCGCCGTCGCACGGATGCCGCTGTCGCGCGGGGCTGCCTCGGCGATCTGGCCCAGCAGGTCGAGCAGCTGCTTCACCCAGCGGACGAAGTCACCCGCGGTCAGGTCCGTCTCGCTGAGCACCGCGTCGAGCTGGTGTCCCCGGGCCCACCGGTAGGCGGCCCACACGAAGCCCATGTCCACCTCCCGCAGGAACGCCACGCGGTGGTCGCGTTCGACCTCGCGCAGGTCCTCCGCCAGGCTCACCATCTGCGTCAGCGCCTCGCCGACCGGACCGGCCGGCACCCGCGGCGCCTTGGGGTCGTCGGTCCGCGACTCGTAGACGAGCGCGGACACGCTCGCGGCCAGCTCTGCGGCGTCCAGACCCTTCCAGACGTCCTCGCGCAGGCATTCGGCGGTCAGGAGGTCCGACTCGCTGTACAGGCGTCCCAGCCGGCGTCCGGCGTCGGTGACGCGTTCGTCCTCCAGGTAGCCGAGCTGTTCGAGGACCGCGCACACCCGGTCGAACGTCCGGGCGATCACCTGGGAGCGGCCCTCGACACGGCGGCGCAGGTCGGCGGTCTCGCGTTCGAGCCGGAAGTAGCGTTCGGACCACCGGGCGTGGTCCTCGCGCTCCGCGCAGCCGTGGCACGGGTGTTCGCGCATCCGCCGGCGCAGCTCCTTGATCTCCGGGTCGTCGCCGGCGGGCTCGGACCGCCTGGCCGGACGCGGCGCCTCGAGCTGGGCGGTCTTGTTGCGCAGCGTCGAGGCCAGGTCACGGCGGTGCTGGGGCGACTTGCGGCTGAACGACGCGGGGATGCGGACCCGCTCGACCGGCTCGACCGGGCCGCGGAAGTCCATCAGCGCCAGCTGCTTGACCTGCCGGTTCACGGTGAGCACGAGCGGTGAGGGGTCGTCGACGCGTTTGGCGGCGCCGGGTTCGAGCACGAGCGCGAAGCCGGCCCACCGGCCGTTCGGCACGACGATGACGTCGCCGGGCCGCAGCCGCTCCAGGGACCGCGCCGCCTCGGCGCGCTGCGCGCCGGACCGCGCACGCGCGAGCTCCTTCTCCCGGTCCGACAGCCGTCGCCGCAGCCGGGCGTACTCCATGAAGTCGCCGAGGTGGCAGGTGGCGGCCTCCAGGTAGCCCTCCAGGGCCTCCTCGTTGCGCCGCAGCTGCCGTGCCAGGCCCACCACGGCCCGGTCGGCCTGGAACTGCGCGAAGGACTCCTCCAGGAGCGTACGGGCCCGCTCACGGCCGAACTGGCCGACGAGGTTGACGGCCATGTTGTACGACGGGCGGAAGCTGGAGTTGAGCGGGTAGGTGCGGGTGCCGGCCAGGCCGGCCACCGAGCCGGGGTCGACGCCGGGGGTCCACAGCACGACGGCGTGGCCTTCGACGTCGATGCCGCGCCGCCCCGCCCGGCCGGTGAGCTGGGTGTACTCCCCCGGCGTCAGGTCGGCGTGCATCTCGCCGTTCCACTTGACGAGGCGTTCGATGACGACGGTGCGGGCCGGCATGTTGATGCCGAGCGCGAGCGTCTCGGTGGCGAAGACCGCCTTGATGAGCCCCTCGGTGAACAGCTCCTCGACGATCTCCTTGAACGTCGGCAGCATCCCGGCGTGGTGCGCGGCCAGGCCGCGTTCGAGGCCGCCCAGCCAGGCGCGGTAGCCGAGGACGTCCAGGTCCTCCCGCGGGATGTCGGCGACGCGCTCCTCGACGTGGGTGCGGATCTCCTCGGCCTCCTCCATGGAGGTCAGCCGCAGCCCGGCGTACATGCACTGCTCGACGGCGGCGTCGCAGCCGGCCCGGCTGAAGATGAAGGTGATCGCGGGGAGCAGCCCGGCCCGGTCGAGGCGGTCGATCACCTCCGAGCGGGCCGGCGGCCGGAACCGCTGCGGCCGCGCCTCGCGACGCCGGCCGCTGCGGCGTCCCTGGTTGACCTTGGTGCGCCGCAGGTCGTCCAGGGCGAAGCGGCGGAGCGCCGGGTTGACCTTCGCCTGCCCCGTGGCCGGATCACCCGTGTCGACGAACAGGTCGTACAGCCGGTTGCCGGCCAGCATGTGCTGCCACAGCGGCACCGGCCGGTGCTCGTCGACGATGACGGTGGTGTCGCCGCGCACCTCCTGGAGCCACTCGCCGAACTCCTCGGCGTTGCTGACCGTCGCGGACAGCGCCGCGAGGCGTACGGAGTCGGGCAGGTGGATGATGACCTCCTCCCAGACCGCGCCGCGGAACCGGTCGGCCAGGTAGTGCACCTCGTCCATGACGACGTAGGCGAGCCCCGACAGCGTCGGGGAGGAGGCGTAGAGCATGTTGCGAAGCACCTCGGTCGTCATGACGACGATCGGGGCCTCACCGTTGATGGTGTTGTCGCCGGTGAGCAGGCCGACCTTCCCGGCGCCGTAGCGGCGCACCAGGTCGGCGTACTTCTGGTTCGACAGCGCCTTGATCGGGGTGGTGTAGAAGCACTTCTGCCCGTTGGCGAGGGCCAGGTGGACGGCGAATTCGCCGACGACGGTCTTGCCCGACCCGGTCGGGGCGGCGACGAGGACACCATGGCCGTTCTCCAGCGCGCGGCAGGCGTCGACCTGGAAGAAGTCGAGGTCGAAGTCGTACAGGCTCTGGAAGTCCGTCAGCGCCGGCGTGTAGCCCGCCATGCGCCGACGGTTCGCGGCATAGCGCTCCGCGGGGGTGGTCATGGTCCAAGCCTACGGAAAGCCGGGGGTGGGGCGCGGCACGCCCCGGCGATCATCAGCCTCCCGGGGGACGTCTCATCGCGTCCCGGGGCCCGTCTCGAACGGACGGGGCCTCAGCGCCGTGGGGTGTCCTCCAGGTCCTCCTCCACGTCGCCCAGGTCCAGCGGGGAGGCCTCGTCGTCGGACAGGTGGCCGTACAGGTCGGGGCGGGCGGCCTTGCGCCGGTCGTGGACGTAGGCGATCACCTCGGCGACCTCGAACAGCACGACGGTCGGCAGGGCCAGCGCCAGCATCGTGAACGGGTCCTGGCTCGGTGTGGCGACCGCGGCGAACACGAAGATGCCGAAGACCAGGGTGCGGCGCCACTTCCTGATCCGCGCGTGCGTCAGAACGCCGGCGAAATTGAGGATGACCACGAACAGCGGCAGCTCGAACGTCGCGCCGAAGATCAGCAGCATCGCGACGGCGTAGCCGAGATAACTGGTGATCGTCACGATCGGGACCACGTGGTCCGGCGTGAAACCGAGCAGGATGCCCAGGCCCTTGTCGAGCGTCAGGTAGGCGAGGTACGCACCGGCCGCGAACAGCGGGACCGCCGCGGCCATGAAGACGTACGTCCAGCGGCGCTCCCGCTGGTAGAGACCGGGCGCGACGAACGCCCAGAGCTGGTAAAGCCAGATCGGCGAGGCGATCACCAGCCCGATGATCAGGCAGATCTTGATCCGCAGCACGAACGGGTCGAGGATCCCGGTCGTGGTCAGCGCACACTGCCCGTTGAGGCGGTGGGCCTGCGGGATCTTGCAGTACGGGTGCTGGAGGACCCGCCAGATCGGGTCATAGAAGATCCAGCCGACGATGCCCCCCGCGACGATCCCGAGCAACGCCTTGAGGAGCCGGTTGCGCAGCTCGCGGATGTGCTCCATGAGCGGCATGCGCCCATCCGGGTTCGGCGTTCGGGAGGCACGCCGCAGGGACTTGATCGCCGACATGTGATTGTGTGCTCCGGCTCGTCAGGATTACTTGCCGTGCTCCGTCTGCCGTACCGGGACGCCTTCCTTCACGGCGTCGTTGTCCGCCGGGGCGTTCAGCTCCTGCGGACCGGCCTGCGCCTCGAGCCGGGCGGCCTCGGCGCGCAGCCGCGCCGCCTCCGCGCGAGGGTCCTGCGCGGTGTTCTGCGACGTGTTCTGCTTCTCGTCATCGTCGCCGATCAGACCCTTGGTCTCGGACTTGAAGATGCGCATCGAACGCCCGAGCGACCGCGCGGCCTGGGGCAACTTCGCCGAGCCGAACAGCACCAGAATGACGACCGCGATGATCGCGATCTCCCACGGTCCAAGATCCATGACAGTCCTCTTCAGCAGTGGCCGGTTCTCCCCTGATCGTACGCCGTCCGGCCGAATGGCTCACTACCGCGTTTCCTCCAGACGGCGCGCCGCGGCACGCAGCGCCGAATGTTTCGGCGCCAGACGCTCCCCGGTGTGCTGGATTTCACGGCCGAGATCACGAACGGCGGCGAAGACCCTGACCGCGCAGACGGCGATCACCGCCAGCCCGGCGAAGATCAGTCCGATGAACAACATCACCCACGGCACGGGCCAGAGACTACACGGCCCGTGCCGGATCCGGCCCACGGCGAACCCGGGCGCGGGCGGCCCGTGCGGATGATCAGGCGTAATGCCCGAGGGCGCGTTCGGCGTCGTCGCGTACGCCCTCGGCCAGGTCGGCCGGGGCGACGATCGCGCCGTCGCCGGCCAGCCGCAACGCCAGGCGGCGGACCCACTGGGTGTCGCGGGTGCGCAGCTCGACGCGCAGCCGCCCCTCCCCCAGCTCGGTGACGCTCTCGCAGGGGTAGTGGTCGGCGACCCAGCGCCCGGACGGCGTCAGGTCGATGATCACTTTGGTGTCGTCCGGAGACGGCCGGAACAGGCCCCGGTCGACGTCGACCGGCTCGGCCTCCTCGGGGATCCGCGCGGCGACGTCGAGGACCTCCAGCTCGACGATGCGGTCGAGGCGGAACAGGCGCACCGCCTCGGCCCGGCGGCACCAGCCCTCCAGATAGGACCAGCCGTCCACCAGGAGCAGGCGCATCGGGTCGACATCGCGTTCGGTGTTCTCGTCGCGCCCCGGCACGTAGTAGGTCATCCGCAGCCGCCGGCCCTGGTCGAGCCCGGCACGCGCCTGGAGGAGGATGTCCGGACGCACCTCCACCTGCACCGACACCTGGCTGCTCGGCTGCGCGGCGTTGCCGGCGGCGACCTCCAGCTTGGCGATCACACGGCTGAGCGCGTCGCCGTGCTCGGGGATCTCGGCGAGCGTGCGCAGCGCGATGAGCAGCGCGGCGGCCTCGTCCACGTCGAGCCGCAGCGGGCGGCTGATCGACTCGGCCTCGCTGACGACGATCTCGCCGCCCTCATAGGACAGGTCGATCGGGCAGTACGGGTCGGGCGCGCGCAGCTCGACGCACCACAGGAGGTTCAGGTCGTCGATGAGCTGCTTCTCGCTGACCTCGAACGCCGCGGCGGCCTCGGCGACGCTGACCGAGCTGCGGGAGATGACGTACGGGACGAGCGCGAGCAGGCGCGTCAGACGGTCCGCCGAGCTCATGCCAACACCGCCTTCAAGTGCTGGATCATCGCGTCGCGCACGTCGGGCGGGCCGATGACGACCACGTCGTCGGCGAACCCGGCGAGGTAGTCCACGAGCCGGTCGACGTCGGCGAAGCCCAGCTCGGCGCGGTCCCACTCGCCCTCGCCGGAGCGTACGTCGGCGGCCCACCGGCGGATGCCGTGGGCGGCGCCCCGGCGCAGCCGCACCGTGGCGGTGCGGCGGTCCGGCGCCGGGTTGCTGCTCTCGGCGACGATCTCGCGAACGTCGACCCCGTCCGGTACCACGACGCCGCCGGCCGGTCCGTCGCCGGAGACGGTGCCGAGGATGCGGCTGAGCCGGAACACCCGTACCTGCCCGCGGTCGCGGTCGTGGCCCGCGACGTACCAGCGGCCACGGCGGCTCACCACCCCCCACGGCTCCAGGTGACGCCGCTGCGGTGCGCTGCGGCCGATCCCCTGGTAGTCGAAGGCGACGGGCCGGCGGTCGCGCACGGCGCGCCACAGGGCGGGGAACGCCGGCTCGTGCGTGTCGACCCGCGGCTCGATGCCCAAAGAGGCGTCCTCGGCGGTGTCCACGCCGGCGGCGCGCAGCTTCAGCAGTGCTCCGGAGGCCGCCTCGGCGAGGCTGGCGCGCTGCCACACCCGCGCGGCCAGGCCCAGCACCGCGGCCTCGTCGGGCTCCAGCTGGATCTCCGGCAGCTCGTACGCCTGGCGCTGGATGCGGTAGCCGGTGTCCTCCTCGCCCTCGCTGCCGGTCTCCAGCGGGACGCCGAGCTCGCGCAGCTCCTCCTTGTCGCGTTCGAACATGCGCTTGAACGCCTCGGAGCCGTCGGGATAGCCCGGCACGGCCTGGCGGATCTGCTCCGCGGTGAGATATCTGCGGGTGGCCAGCAGGCACACCACGAGATTGAGCAACCGCTCTGTCTTGCGGCGCGACATCGGCACTCCTTTGGACCCGTCCCCGTGGCCTCCGACGCTACCGTTGGCGGGTGATCCGATGGCGCAAAGGCACGGTTGTCAAGATACGCCGGGAGTGGCCCGGCGCGGTGGAGCTCGACGTGGAGATCGACCACGACGGCGCGGCCCGCGCGCTGGCCTACCCGGCACTGGTGGGATCGCCCCAGGTGGGCGACGTGGTGCTGCTCAACACTACGGCGCTCGCCATGGGCCTTGGCACCGGAGGGTACGCCATGGTGACGGCCATACCGGACCGTTTTCCGCCAGATCCCTCGGGGCCGGGCCATCTCGTCAAGGCCCGCTACACGCCCCTGCAGGCGACCGTGCTCGGCGCGGACGAGCAGGACTCCCCGCACCACGAGCTGCTCCGCGACGCCGACTCGATCGGCGGGATGCCGGTGATCGTCGCCGACCTGCACTCGGCGCTGCCGGCGATCGTCGCGGGGCTGCACCGCGACCGCCCGGGCACCCGCGTCGTCTATGTCATGCCGGACGGCGGCGCGCTGCCCTCCTGGTTCTCCCGCGTGGCCGCGGCGCTGCGCGAGGCCGGGGCCCTCGCCGCGGTCGTCACCACCGGACAGGCGTTCGGCGGCGACCTGGAGGCGGTGACCCTGCACACCGGACTGCTGGCCGCACGCCTCGTCCTGGAGGCGGAGGTCGCCGTCGTCGCGCAGGGACCGGGCAACCTCGGCACGGGGACACGCTGGGGATTCTCGGGCGTGTCGGCGGGCGAGGCGGTGAACGCCGCGGGCGTGCTGGGCGGCCGGCCCGTCGCCTCACTGAGGGTCAGCGAGGCCGACGCACGCGAACGCCATCAGGGGGTGTCGCACCACAGCCTCACCGCGTACGGGCGGGTCGCTTTGGCCCGCGCGCAGGTGGTGGTGCCGGAGCTACCGGGCCCGTTCGGCGAGCGGGTCACCGCCGAGGCCGCACCGCTGGGCGAACGCCACGACCTGGTCCGCGTGCCGGTCGACGGCCTGGAGGAGGCCCTGCGCGCCTCACCGGTACGCCTGTCGACGATGGGCCGTGGCCTGGACGAGGACCTCGCCGGCTTCCTTACCGCCGCCGCGGCCGGCCGCCACGCCGCCACCCTCCTCGGCTGAACTCCTGCACGGCGGTCTCCCCGCCCAGGCGGGGGTGGCGAGGCCGGTCAGGGCGTGCCTGGGCGGCCAGCTGGGCGCCCTCGCCGCGCCGTGCCACCACAGCGCCACACCACGCCGTCCCCCTCCTCGGCTGATCTCCTGCACGGCGGTCTCCCCGCCCAGGCTGGAGT
>NZ_JBHLZP010000273.1:0-10921 GCF_042429965.1 Actinoallomurus acaciae | reverse complement strand
GTACGGGCGGCGGCCGAGGCCGGCGCTCTGGCAGGCGGCGACCATCGCCGCCAGCGACGGTGGCACGCCGTCCAGGTCGGGCGGTTCGTGCAGGGTCCGGTGGATGACGGTGTGCACGGGCCCGGTGCCGTACGGCGGGCGGCCGGTGGCGGCGAAGGCCAGCACGGCGCCGAACGCGAACACGTCGCCGGCCGGGTCCAGGTCCTCTCCCCGGATCTGTTCGGGCGACATGTAGCCGGGCGAGCCGATGACCTGGCCCTCGGAGGTGAGCCGGGCCACATGGCCGACGGCGAGCCAGGGGCAGCGGCGCGTCGCCGTCCAGCACCGGCGCGGTGTAGAGGCCGCTGACCCTGCGGGCGGCGGTGATCTCCCGCCGGAACCGTGCGCGGAAACCCTCGTCGGCGGCGTACTCCGGACGTACGACCTTGAGAGCGGCGAGCCGGGCCCCCGGCGAGCGGGCGAGGAAGACCGTTCCCATGCCGCCGGCGCCCAGGCGGGCGAGCAGCCGTTATTCGCCGACCCAGGCCGGGTCGCCGGCCTGAAGCGGATACACGCACGTCCTCCAGCGAGGACACGCAGCCTAACAACCAAACAGATATTACTGTCTATAAGGCGAATGACGCTGTCGGCGGAGTCCGATGAAAAGCGGCCATGCACCGTGATAGGCCTCGGAGGCATGCGCATCACGTTGGTCCTGGGGGACATCACGGAGCAGGACACCGACGCGGTCGTCAACGCGGCGAACTCCTCGCTGCTCGGCGGCGGTGGAGTGGACGGGGCGATCCACCGCAGGGGCGGGCCGGAGATCCTGGAGGAGTGCCGGCGGCTGCGGGCGGCCGAGTACGGCAAGGGCCTGCCGACCGGGCAGGCGGTGGCCACGACCGCCGGGCGGCTGCCCGCCCGCTGGGTGATCCACACGGTCGGGCCGGTGTACGCCAGGTCGAAGGACCGCTCCGCGCTGCTCGCCTCCTGCTACCGCGAGTCGCTCCGGGTCGCCGCCGAGTTGGGCGCCCGTACCATCGCCTTCCCGGCGGTCTCGGCGGGCATCTACGGGTGGCCGCTCGACGACGCGGCCCGCATCGCGGTCGGCACCGTGCGCGACACGGAGGCCCCGGTGGAGGAGGCCCGGTTCGTCCTGTTCAGCGACGACGTCTACGCGGCGTTCGCCCGCGCCCTGAACGGCTGACCCGTCTCACGCGCCCATGATGTGCGGGGCACGCCGGTGCATGACCGGTAGATGCTCGCGGATGAGCAGCCCGCTCGCCGCCAGCATCCACAGCGCCAGCAAAATCAGCGGAATGTAGGTCGGCACCCAGCCGCCGGGCGCCCACGCGCCCTTGGTCGCCCACACCGTGAAGGCCGCCACGAGCGAGATCAGCGCGACGACACCGGCGAAGTAGGCCATCCACATCGGGAAGACGTGCGTGCGCGCGATGGACACGGCGACGGCCGCCAGCGGGAGCG
This sequence comes from Actinoallomurus acaciae, assembly GCF_042429965.1. Taxonomy (NCBI): domain Bacteria; kingdom Bacillati; phylum Actinomycetota; class Actinomycetes; order Streptosporangiales; family Thermomonosporaceae; genus Actinoallomurus; species Actinoallomurus acaciae. The sequence continues at coordinate 9,457 of NZ_JBHLZP010000273.1, read as the reverse complement.
CGAGCGCGATCCCGGCGATGGTCGCCATGACGGTCGCGGCGCTGTACGGCACGGCGGCGAGGATCAGCAGGCCCGCGTGCACCGTCAGCGCGTACGTCGCGGCCCCGAACATCGAGATGGCGACGAAGGCGATCGTGGCGACCAGGGTGAAGCCGGCGAGCACGAGCCCGGGCAGCTCACTCGCGTCGTCCGCACGCCGGAAGGCGGTGGCCAGCGTCGCGCCGAACCACAGGAACAGCGCGATCGCGATGGCGTAGAGAAGGGTTCCCAGCAGGATCCGGCCTCGGTTGTCGTTCATGTACGTGGCGATCACGCCCATCGTGTCGCTGCCCTGGGGCGCACCGCCCATCACGATGCGGGCGACGATCGCGAAGATCACCGCGCCCACGCCGGCCAGGCCACCCCACCGCAACGCGTGACCTGCACGCATGAGAACCATCTCCTCCGGATGTCCCGAGTCGGTATCTCCACCGTTCAGCGGTCAAGCGCGGGTATCCATGGACCAAAGTCCCCAATCCCGGCATCCGAACGGCGGCCCGGCGGCTCCGGGAAACGGGGTGGTCCGGCGGGCCCTCACCGCGGGTCAGTGACCGAACCCCCGCAGGGCCTGACGTGCGACGACCTCGGATCGGCGGCCTCTGACCGGCGGTCAGAGGCCGCGCCGCGACGGCATCCCCCGGCACCGGGGCGGTGGCGAGCCTCCGCCGTGTCCAAGGGCCGGGCCCGCAACGGTCTCGGCCGGACGGGCGGTCAGGAACCGTCCGGCCGTGGAGCGACGGCGGACCAGGGCACGGTCACCTCGCCGAGCCGCCACCGCACGCGGCCGCCGAGCGGTGGGCTCGTATGCACCGGGAACTCGCGGGAGAGCAGTTCCACCGCAGCGATCCACCGCTGGCGCGGGCCGAACACCGACTGGGGCGCCGCGCCGGCCCACGCGCGGTCGAAGGCGGTCAGCAGCGTGTGCACCGGCTCTCCCGGCACGTTGCGGTGGATCAGCGCCTTGGGCAGCCGCTCGGTCAGCTCCGAGGGGCGGGACAGCGTCGCGAGGTGCGCCGCGAACGTGATCATTCGCGGTACGCCGGCGGGCTCACCGGCGCGTGGGCGCGGCACCGTCCGCCGTTCGTCCGGACCGAAACGACGGGTGGCCTCCGGCCCGTCGCGCGCCGGGACGCCCGTGCGGCTCAGCGTCTCCCACGCCGCGCGGCGGCCGATCTCGTCGCAGGTGCCCTCCACGAGCACGCCGCCGGGCGCCAGGCCCCCGCACAGCCGGTCCCAGGCGCGCCAGGCCTCGTCCTCGTCGTACTGGCGCAGCACGTTGAACGCACGGATCAGCGCCGGTGGCCGCCCGACCGGCAACTCGAAGCCGCCGAGCCGGAACGACAGTCCCTCCCGCTCGTACGGCCGGGCCGCCGCGACGCGGTCCGGGTCGATCTCGATCCCGACGACCTCGACCCGTGGATGCACCGCGCGGAGCCGGTCGAACAGCTCGACGGTCGTGATCGGCGAGGCGCCGTACCCGAGGTCGACGACGAGAGGCCGCCCCTGGCGGCGCAGGCGCGGGCCGTGGACGCGGACGATCCAGCGGTCGACGCGGCGCAGCCGGTTGGGCGCCGTCTTTCCCCGCGTGATCGTCCCCTCGGGACGCCGTGCCCGAGGCATGCGTCGCGCGTGTCTCTCAGACCCGGTGGACCTTGTGCGGTGCGGCCTGGGCGCGAGGCTGGACGTCGATGCGGTCGATGTTGACGTGCGCGGGCCGGGTCACCGCCCAGGCGACGCAGTCGGCGATGTCATCGGCGACCAGCGGCTCGGCCACGCCCTCGTACGTCTTGGCCGCCTTCGCCGCGTCGCCCTTGAAGCGGACCAGCGAGAACTCCTCGGTCTCCACCATGCCGGGCGCGATCTCGGTGACGCGGACCGGCCGGTCGTACAGCTCGAGGCGGAGAGTGTCGTTGACCGCCGCGGCGGCGTGCTTGGCCGCGGTGTAGCCGGCACCGCCCTCGTACACGGAGTGCGCGGCGAGCGAGGTGATGTTGACGATGTGGCCGGCGCCGGTCTCGACCAGCTTCGGCAGCAGCGCCTTGGTGATCCGCATCAGGCCGAGCACGTTGGTGTCGTACATCCGCTGCCAGTCGTCGGGGTCGGCGGCCGACACCGGGTCCAGGCCGAACGCCCCGCCCGCGTTGTTGACCAGCACGTGGCACCGGCGCACGGCCCCGGCCAGGGCGGCGACCGACTCCGCCGAGGTCACGTCGAGTGCGTGGACGGCGGCGGGACGGCGCCCGGCCGGATCCGCGGCGTCGATCTCCACCTTGAGCTTCTCGAGGCGGTCGAGCCGCCGCGCGGCCAGAACGACGTCGAACCCCTCGGCGGCCAGTCTGCGCGCGGTCGCCGCGCCGATGCCGCTGCTGGCCCCGGTCACCACTGCTGTCTTACGCACGGAAGCCATCATCGCAGCCGTTTGCGGACAGGCCGACCCGGGGACACCCGGCCGGGGAATGTCGCGTTGCGGTGGATAGGTTCTCTTATCGGAGGTGGTGTCCGTGTCACGTCTTGCCCGGGTGGCGACGATCAGCGTTCATACGTCGCCCCTGGACCAGCCGGGAACGGGGGACGCCGGGGGAATGAACGTCTACATCGTGGAGGTCGCCAAGCGACTGGCGGAACGCGGCATCGAGGTCGATCTGTTCACGCGGGCCACGTCACGGGCGCTGCCGCCCGAGGTCGAACTGGCGCCCGGCGTGACGGTCCGGCACGTCACCGCCGGGCCGCTGGAGGAACTGGACAAGTCCGAGCTGCCGCGCCAGATGTGCGCGTTCACCTCGGGCCTGCTGCGCACGGAGGCCGCGCACGAGCCCGGCCACTACGGCCTGATCCATTCTCACTATTGGCTCTCCGGGCAGGCGGGCCACGCCGCGCGCATGCGCTGGGGCGTCCCGCTGGTGCACTCGATGCACACGCTCGCCAAGGTCAAGAACGCCGCGCTCGCCGAGGGCGACACGCCCGAGCCGCTCGGCCGGGTCCTGGGCGAACAGCGGGTCGTCGAGAGCGCCGACCGCCTGATCGCCAACACGGCCGACGAGGCCGACCAGCTGCGCACGCTGTACGACGCCGGCCCGCACCAGGTGCAGACCATCCTGCCCGGCGTCGACCTGCGGACGTTCACGCCGGAGGACACCGAGGAGGCCCGCCGGCGCCTCGGCGTGGCGCAGGACCGCGCGATGCTGCTGTTCGTCGGCCGCATCCAGCCGCTGAAGGCCCCGGACGTGCTCGTCCGTGCCGCGGCGGCGATGGTGGAGCGCGATCCGCGCCTGCGCGAACGCCTGCTCGTCACCGTCGTGGGCGGCCCCAGCGGCTCGGGCCGTACGCGGCCCACGGAGCTGGTCGAACTCGCCACGCGCCTGGGCGTCGCCGACATCGTGCGGTTCGAACCGCCGTGCCCCCAGACCGAGCTGGCCGACTGGTACCGCGCGGCCGACGTCACCGTCGTGCCGTCCCACAGTGAGTCCTTCGGGCTGGTCGCGGTCGAGTCGCAGGCGTGCGGCACGCCCGTGGTCGCGGCCGGGGTCGGCGGCCTCCGCACGGCCGTGCTCGACGGCGAGTCCGGGAGGCTGGTGCGGGGACACGACCCGGCCGACTACGCCCGCGTGCTGGCCGACCTGCTCGGCGCGCCGGGCCTGCTGCGCCGGATGTCCCGCGCCGCCGTACGGCACAGCAGGACGTTCGGCTGGCAGACGACGGTCGACCGGCTGCTGGAGGTCTACGCGCAGGCCGTCGGGGAGCGGGCGATGGCCGCGTCGGCGTAGGCCACGCGTCGTGGATGATGGTGGCTTCGAGAGCGACCTGAGGAGCGATGATGAGCACCGCCGTGGACGCGTCACTCAAGGCGATCCTGGACGACCAGGAGCTGGAGTACGAACGGCCGCGCGACGGCGCGTACCTGGTCAAGCTGCCCGGGCAGCACAAGCTCGCCACGATGACCTGGCTCGTCGCCGGCGAGCACAGCCTGCACGTGGAGGCGTTCTTCTGCCGCCAGCCGGATGAGAACCACGAGGAGTTCTACCGCTTCCTGCTCCGCAAGAACGGCGGGATGTACGGGGTGGCGTTCGCGCTGGACCAGACCGGCGACGTCTACCTGGTCGGCCGGCTTCCCCTGTCGGCGGTGACGCCCGAGGAGATCGACCGCATCCTCGGCTGCGTGCTCACCTACTCCGACGACAACTTCGACCGTGCGCTGGAGATCGGGTTCGCCGGTTCGATCCAGCGGGAGTGGGACTGGCGGGTCAAACGCGGGGAGAGCCTCGCCAATCTCCAGGCGTTCGCCCGGATCATCCCCGGCGCAGGCGATTGAAACGCGTTTCACTTTTCTGTACGGTTCCGTTACCGATTGTGGTTGAGTGACAGTTAAGTTCTGTCCGTAAGTGCGGATCGAACGGGGGTGCGTCATGGAGGACCGGGCCGGGGAACCACGCGAGGTCGACCTGAGTACCCCCAACGTCGCCCGGATGTATGACTACTACCTCGGCGGGAAGGACAACTTCGCCGCCGACCGGGACGCCGCGGAGAAGGCCCTGGAGTTCGCTCCGCAGATCCGGCTCGCGGCCCAGCAGAACCGGGCGTTCATGGGCCGCGCCGTACGCCACCTGGCCGAGACCGGCACCCGGCAGTTCCTCGACGTCGGCACGGGCCTGCCGACCCAGAACAACGTCCACGAGGTGGCCCAGCGCGTCGCCCCGGACGCCCGTGTGGTCTACGTCGACAACGACCCGGTCGTGCTCACCCACGGCCGCGCCATCCTCGGCGGGGCCGAGAACGTCGACATCGTCCAGGCCGACCTGCGCCGCCCCGAGGACATCCTGGACGACCCCGAGGTGCGCAAGCGCCTCGACTTCGACCAGCCGATCGCGATCCTGCTCGTGGCGATCGTGCACTTCCTCCCGGAGGGCGACGGCCCCGACGCGATCGTGGCGCGCTTCCGCGACGCGCTGCCGCCGGGCGGCCACCTCGTGCTGAGCCACGTCTGCGGCGAGGCGCTTCCCGATTCGGTCCCCGGCGTCACCGAGGTCTACCGCCACTCCACGACGCCCATCCTGGCCCGTACGCCGGACCGCATCCGGTCCTTTTTCGGCGATCTCGAACTCCTCGAACCCGGCGTGGTCAACGTCGCCCAGTGGCGCCCGGACTCGGTGGAGACCCGCCGCATCGCCGAGAAGTACCGCCGTCCGTACTTCCTGGCCGGAGTCGCCCGCAAGAACTGACCGGCGCGGAGCCGTACGCCGATGGACGACCCGCGTTTTCCGGCGGAGAAGGTCGACCCAGTAGGCTCGCTGGTTATGGCGACATTGGTACTTCTCCGGCACGGAGAGAGCGTCTGGAACGCCGAGAACCTTTTCACCGGCTGGGTTGACGTCGACCTGTCCGAGAAGGGCGAAGAAGAGGCGGTCACCGGGGGCGACCTGCTGCTCGACGCCGACCTGAGCCTCGACGTCGTGCACACGTCGGTGCTCAAGCGCGCGATCCGTACGGCCAACATCGCGCTCGACGCGGCGGAGCAGCTGTGGATCCCGGTCCGGCGGTCCTGGCGGCTCAACGAGCGGCACTACGGCGCGCTGCAGGGCAAGAACAAGAAGCAGACGCTGGAGGAGTTCGGCGAGGAGCAGTTCATGACCTGGCGCCGCTCCTACGACACGCCGCCGCCGCCGATCGCCGACGACGACCCGCTCTCGCAGGTGAACGACCCGCGCTACGGGCTGCTGCCGTCGGAGCTCATCCCGCGCACCGAGTGCCTCGCGGACGTGGTCGACCGGCTGCTGCCGTACTGGTACGACGCGATCGTCCCGGACCTCGCCGCGGGCAGGACCGTGCTGCTCGCGGCGCACGGCAACTCCATCCGCGCGCTCGTCAAGCACCTCGACGGCATCTCCGACGAGGACATCGCGGGTCTGAACATCCCGACCGGCATCCCGCTGCGGTACGAGCTCGACGACGACTTCGAGCCGCGCAAGAAGGGCGGCGAGTACCTCGACCCGGCGGCCGCGGAGGCGTCCATCGAGGCGGTCAAGAATCAGGGCAAGAAGTAGATCCGACCATGGAACGGCGCGCCCCACGGGCGGACGCCGCGCACACGAAAGAAGCCCCGGCGATCGCCGGGGCTTCTCGCGTACGGGCGGCGGGTCAGTCCGCGACCTCGCCGATGTCCTCGGGGTGCTGGCCGGTGACCAGGTAGACGACGTCCTCCGCGACGTGCACCGCGTGGTCGGCGAAGCGCTCGAAGTAGCGTCCGGCCAGGGAGATGTCCACGGCGGGCTCCACGCCGTGCTTCCACTTCGGCGACAGCATCGCGTCGAACAGCCGCCGGTGGAGCCGGTCCATCTGGTCGTCGTCGGCGTCCAGCTCCAGGCCCATCTGGACGTCCTGTGAGGCGATCACGCTGCCGGCCTTGGCGATCATGCGCTCCGCGATCTGGCCCATCTCCAGGACGGTCGCGTGCAGCTCGGGCGGAATGGCCGACTCCGGGTGGCGCCGCCGCGCGGTCTTGGCCAGGTGGACGGCCAGGTCGCCCATCCGCTCCAGGTCACCGCTCATGCGCAACGCGGTGATGAGGGTCCGCAGGTCGCTGGCGACCGGCTGCTGGCGGGCCATCAGCTCGAAGACGGTCTCCTCGATGTCCGTCTCGATCTTGTTGACGTGCTCGTCGGCGCTGATCACTTCTTCGGCGAGGCGCAGGTCGGCATCGAGCAGGGCGGTGCTGGCACGGGCCATCGCCGACCGCACCAACCGCGTCATCTCCACGAGTTTGTCGGAGAGACCGTCCAGCTCCTCGTGGTAAGCGTCTCGCATGTGATTCCTTACGGTTTGGCGCTCAGCAGGCAGTTTTATCCGTGTAGCAGAATGCTGGTCCGCCGTGAACGGATGTGTAGGGACAGGTTAACTTTGCGCGAACGTACTTGCAGGTAGGCATATGCGGGGCCAGAGCTGGTCACCGCCCCGCCTACCATCCAAGATGTGGATGTGGAGGTTGTCGCGACTCTTGCCGGCGCCGCTGGCCTGGTGACCGGCCTGGTGACCGCCCTGGCCGTGCGCGTCAGCGAGCGTGCCCAGCGCCCAGCCGCCGCTCCCGCGCAGACCGGGGGAGTTCCCCCGGGCGTCGCCTCGGTGCTGAGCGTGCTGCGCTCATCCGCGGTGGTGGTCGACAGCGAGGACCGCGTCCTGCGAGCCAGCTCGGCCGCCCGCGCCTTCGGCCTCGTCAGCGGTGACCGGCTCGTCGTCGACGCCCTCCTGGCCATGGCCCGCCTCGTACGCCGCGACGGGGAGATCCGCGAAGAGGAGATCGAGGTCATCCACGGCCGGCGGGAGGGCCGCTGGTTCGCGGTCCGCGTCGCGCCGATGGGCACGAACGGCCTCGTCCTCGTACTCGCGGAGGACCTGACCGAACTCCGCCGCGTCGAGGCCATCCGCCGCGACTTCGTGGCCAACGTCAGCCACGAGCTCAAGACCCCGGTCGGCGCACTCTCGCTCCTGTCGGAGACGATCGAGGACGCCGCCGACGACCCCGAGGCCGTGCGCCGCTTCGCCAAGCGCATGCAGCACGAGTCCATACGCCTCACGAACGTCGTCCAGGACCTGATCACCCTGTCCCGCCTCCAGGGCGGTGAGCCGGTGGCCGAGCCGAAGGTCGTGTCCCTCGACGACGTCGTGCACGACGCCGTGGACCGCTGCCGGCTCAAGGCCGAACCCAAGGACATCACCCTCGCCATCGGCGGCCGCGAGGGGCTCAAGGTGCACGGCGACGAAGAACTGCTCATCACCGCGGTGCGCAACTTCATCGACAACGCCGTCGCCTACAGCCCCGAGCACACGCGTGTGGTCGTCTGCACCCGGCTCGCCGACGGAGGGCACGCGGAGATCAGCGTGACCGATCAGGGCATCGGCATCCCGGAGGCGGACCTGCAGCGCATCTTCGAACGCTTCTACCGGGTCGACCCGGCGCGGTCCCGCCAGACCGGCGGTACCGGCCTCGGGCTCGCCATCGTCAAGCACGCCGCGACCCGGCATCGGGGCGAGGTCAACGTCTGGAGCAAGGAAGGCTCCGGATCGACGTTCACCATCCGCCTGCCGTTGTTGACAACCTCCGCGACCGCGAAGGAAATCCCTGAGCCAGCCACCGTACGGGAGGCCCCCCAGTGACTCGAGTGCTCGTCGTGGAAGACGAGGAGTCGTTCAGCGACGCACTGTCGTACATGTTGCGGAAGGAGGGCTTCGAGGTCGCCGTCGCGGCGACCGGACCCGACGCCCTCGACTCCTTCGACCGCGCCGGTGCCGACCTCGTCCTGCTCGACCTGATGCTGCCCGGACTGCCCGGCACGGAGGTGTGCCGGGAACTGCGCACCAAGTCCAACGTCCCAGTGATCATGTTGACCGCCAAGGACAGCGAGGTGGACAAGGTCGTCGGCCTCGAGCTGGGCGCGGACGACTACGTCACCAAGCCGTTCTCCTCACGTGAGCTCGTCGCCCGCATCCGTGCCGTGCTGCGCCGGCGCGGCGACGTCGAGGAGCTCGCCCCGCCCACGCTCGAGGCCGGGCCGGTGCGCATGGACGTCGAACGCCATGTCGTCACCGTCTCCGGCCGCGAGGTGCCGCTTCCGCTGAAGGAGTTCGAGCTGCTGGAGGTGCTGCTCCGCAACGCCGGCCGGGTGCTGACCCGCATGCAGCTCATCGACCGGGTGTGGGGCGCGGACTACGTGGGGGACACCAAGACCCTCGACGTCCACATCAAGCGGCTGCGCGCCAAGATCGAGCCGGCCCCCTCGACGCCCCGCTTCATCATCACCGTACGGGGCCTGGGCTACAAGTTCGAGCCCGACGAGTGATCCCTCCGTCCCGTGACGCCGAAGAGGCGGCGCGGAACGGCGACGGGCGCCCGCGCCCGCGTATCACGTGAAAAACCCCGCCCGTCGCTCGGCGATGGGCGGGGTCGTCCGGCCGTCTGTCAGGCCGCCGGGGTGGCCGCGGTCTTCTTCCGCGTCTTGGTCTTGTGCGCCTTGGAGCTCGTGGCCGTCGGCTGCGAGCCCGTCGGCGTGGCCGGCGGCGTCGCGGCCGGCGGCGTCGTGGTCGGTGCGACCGGAGCCGGGGAGTACGTCGAGTAGTAGCCGTTCCAGGGCACGACCGGCAGATCGAGGTTCAGCGTGCCCGCCTGCTGGAAGTGCAGGGTCACGTGCACCGTCTCACCGCCGGAGTACTCCTGCGCCAGGCCCTTGAGGATCAGCTTGGACGACGCGGAGGGCGCGGCGGTCGGCGTGGCGGGCGGGGTCGTGCGGGCCGTGGGCGTCAGCGGGCTCTGCGGCGGCGTGCTGGTGCCGATCGGCGCATCGCCCCCGCTCGGCTTACGGGTGTGGCCCGCCGTCTTGCCCGGAGCCTTGACGGGAACCTTGGCCGGGGCCTTCGGCGGGGTGGGCGTGGG
>NZ_JBHLZP010000272.1:0-11017 GCF_042429965.1 Actinoallomurus acaciae | reverse complement strand
GGCGTCACTCCGCGCGACCGGAGGACACCACCGTCCCGCCGCCGCGCGGGCCGCTGCCCGAGCGGGTTCCCGGCACGACGCCCGAACCGGCCCCGCCGCAGACCATGGGCCCGTCCGACGTGAAGGTGGCCGGCCAGACCGACGGCACCGACCGGCCGGGCTCCGGCGCCTGACCCGTCCCCGGCCTCCACGGTCCCCGTCCGTTTCCCCCGGCGGACGGGGACCGTGGGGGCGTCCGGGGCTCAGCCGCCGTACAGGTCGAGCAGGGTCCGCGCGGCGTCGACCATGCGCTCGCGCAGCTCGGCCGGTTCGAGGACCTCGACCTCGCCGCCGAACCGCAGCAGTTCCGCGAGGGCGTGCCGGACGGACTCGATGGGAATCACGGTGCGCACCCACCCGGCCTCGTCGGGCTCGCCGGCGTTCTTCCGCGCCGCCTCGATCACCGCGGGCGTGAGCAGGTACGAAACGCGGCGCATCCCCTCCGGCGAGAAGCGGACGACGGCCTCGCCGGAGAACATCTCGCGCTGGAAGCGGTCGAGATAGGCACGCCAGAACGTGGAGAGGTCGAAGTCGGCGGGGCGTTCGAAGACCTCGTCCAGCATCTCCAGCTCCCGCATCCGGTCGACGCGGTACGTACGGTCGCGTCCCTCGGACCGGGCGATGAGGTACCAGTTGCCCGCCTTGAGGACCAGCCCGAGGGGCTCGGCCGTACGGGTGACCGGCGTCGGGGCCCTCCAGCGCCGGTACAGCATCCGGATCCGGCGCTGGTTCCACACGGCATCGGCGACGACGGCGAGGTAGGGGGTCGGCGCCCCGCCGTGGAACCAGCCGGGCACGTCCAGGTGGAAGCGCTCGCGTACGCGGCCGGCGCGTTCGGCCAGGTCCTTGGGCAGCGCCGCCATGAGCTTCAGCTCGGCCGCGGCCAGGACGGTGCCCAGGCCCAGCTCGGCGGCGGGGCCCGGTATGCCGGTGAAGAACAGCGACTCCGCCTCCGCCGGGGTCAGGCCGGTAAGGCGGGTACGGTAGCCGTCGAGCAGCTGGTAGCCACCGGCCGGCCCACGGTCGGCGTAGACGGGCACGCCCGCGGCGGACAGCGACTCGACGTCCCGGTAGATCGTCCGCAGCGAGACCTCCAGCTCGTCGGCGAGCTGCTGCGCGGTCATCCGCCCACGCGCCTGCAGAAGCAGGAGAAGGGACACCAGCCGGCTCGCGCGCATGTGCCCCAGTCTGCCCGCACCCGCCCGGTGACACGGCCCCGCCTTCCGTACGGCCGGGGCCCTCACCGGACGGTCTCCCACCGGCCCACCCGCTCCACGGCCGCGAGGCCATCGCGGGCCAGCCTGTGGCCGGGCCGCACGAACCCGCCTCCTGAGCGGCCGGAGGCCCTCGCCGGGCAGTCTCCTACCGGGGCCCACCCGCTCCACGGTGGCGGAGCCACCGCAGGCCAGCCCGTGACCGGACGACACAGCCCCCCGCACGACCGGAGCCCCCACCGGGTAGTCCCCTACCGGCCCACCCGCCCCACGGCCACGGCGGCGGAGCCACCACAGGCCAGCACATGGCCAGACGACACAGCCCCCCGCACGACCGGAGCCCCCCGGGCAGTCCCCTACCCGCTCACCCGCCCCACGGCCACGGCGAAGCCATCGCAGGCCAGCCCATGGCCGGACAACCAGCCCCCCGCACGACCGGAGCCCCCACCGGGCGGTCTCCTACCGGACCACCTGCTCCACGGCTGCGGCGGCGGGGCCGTCGTGGGCCGGCCCGTGGCCGGGCAGCAGGACGTCCGCGTCGAGGCGTCCTAGCGTCCGCAGGCTCGCCAGTGCCTCGTCGCGGTCGTGGTGGAAGTAACCGGGCAACAGCTGCGGCCCCCGCGCGCGTGAGGTGGGGTGGCCCGTGACGAGTGCGTCGCCGGTGATCAGGACTCCGGCGTCCGGCAGGTGGTAGGCGCAGTGGCCCGCTGTGTGGCCGGGCGTGTGGACCGGCACCGGGCGGCCGGGCAGGTCCAGCGGGACCGGGAACGCCTCCGGCGCCGCGACGCGTACGTCCGCGAGGCCGCCCGAGCGGAGCGCGCGCACCGCCCACGGCAGCACGCCCGGGCGCCAGGCGTTCTGCGCGATCTGGCCGGCGGTGACCTGATGGAGGAACTCCCGCCGGGCGTGCGGGACCTCCTCCTCGTGCATCAGGACGGGAACGCCGTACGTCGCCCGGAGGTGCTCGGCGGAGCCGAGGTGGTCGGAGTGCGCGTGCGTGATGAGGACCGCCACGAGGTCCTCGGGCCGGCGCCCCACCGCCGCCAGGGAGGCGATGACCCGCTCGCGGTCGCCGGGATAGCCGGTGTCCACCAGCGTGACCGCGTCGCCCTCGGTGAGGATGACCCAGTTGGTGTTGCTCCCGCGGGCGAGGTGCACGCCTTCGCGGATCTCGGTGACGTCGTCCATGGGTCCCGATTATCGCGGGTCAGATGACGATGACGGTCTTTCCGCGCGCTCTCCCGGCGCGGCTGCGCGCCAGGGCCCCGGGCGCCTGGGAGAGTGTCACCGTGTCGCCGATGACCACCCTGACGTGCCCGGCGTCGATCTCGCGGGCGAGACGTTCGAGGAGGCCGGTGCTCGACGCGTTGCTGAAGTTGACCGCTTCTACCCCGGGCAGGCCCCCGTCCGGCACCGCGAAGACCGGGCTGAGGACCGTGCCGCCGGGGCGGATCACCGGCAGCAGCGCGCGCAGCCGTTCGGTGTCGCTCGCCAGGTCGATGACGGCGTCCACCGGCGATTCGACCTGGTCCGTGATCGGTCCCGCGGTGTGGTCGACCACCTCGGTCGCGCCCAGGGCGTGCATCAGGTCGGCCTTGTCCTTCGCGGCGGTGGCGACGACGGTGATGCCGCGCGCGGCCGCGAGCTGCGTCGCGAAGGTGCCGACGCCTCCGGTGGCGCCGACCACCAGCAGCCGTCCGGCGCCGGCCTCGGCGACGCGGTCGACCAGGTTGAGCGCGGTCATGCCCGCGGTGGGCACGGCGGCGGCCTCGCTCAGCGCGACCGTACGCGGCGCCGCGGCGATCGCGTCCGGCGACGCGACGGCCAGTTCGGCGTACGATCCCCGCCCCTCCTGCGCCTTGCTGAACTGCCCGAAGACCGCGTCGCCCGGCTGGAAGCCGGTGACGTCGGCACCGGTCCGCTCGACGGTGCCCGCGCCGTCCGTGCCGATGACGAGCGGAAATCTCACGTCCTGGATGGCACCGTCGATGACCTTCCAGTCGAACGGGTTCAACCCGGCGGCGGTCAGCCGCACCAGCACCTCGCCCGGGCCGGGCACCGGCACGGGTTGGTCGGTCACCTCGGGTTCGGCGCCGAAGCCGGTCACCGTGACAGCACGCATGTATCCCCCCGAAACATCAACGCGGACGGTCCCTACCCCCGACCGTCGAGGCTCATCCCCCGGAATCGGCCCATGATCCCACTTTCCGCGTCCACGGGTAGCCTGCCGGGCGTGGCGGTGGAGGATTCTTGGGACGATCGAACGGTGCGGGGGACAGGTGGCGGGGGAACCATGGTGAATGTGCGTGTCGGTCGATCCGCCGTCGCGGTGTGCGCGGTCCTCACCGCGGCCGTGGCCTGCAGCGGCTCCGGCGGCGGGGGCGGCAGGGCCACTCCGCCCGCCGCAAGGGCGCACGCCCCGGACCCGCTCGCGACCTCGCCCGCTCCCCCGGGTGACAAGACCAGCGCGGCGATGACGTCCTACCTGCGAGGTCTCGCGGCCGACAAGAAGTTCACCGGCGCGGCGATCGTGGTCCGCCACGGGCAGGTGCTGACGCGTTTCGCCGCCGGGAAGGCCGACGCGGCCAAGAACATCCCGAACCGCCCGGACACGATCTTCCGTCTCGCCTCGGTGAGCAAGCAGTTCACGGCGATGCTGGTGCTCAAGCAGCGCGACCGGGGGCGGCTGCGGCTGAACGACAAGATCTGCCCGTACCTCGTGCCGACGTACGTCAAGTCGTGCCCGAAGGCGTGGAACTCCATCACGATCAAGGAGCTCCTCAACCACACATCCGGAATCCCTGACATATCCGAGATGCCGGACTTCTTCCCCAAGTTGTCGAAGCCCACGACGACCCAGGAGATCATCCGGCGGTTCGCGAACAAGCCGCTCGACTTCAAGCCCGGGACGAACTGGAAGTACAGCAACTCCGGCTACATCCTCGCCGGCGCGATCGTCGAGAAGGTCGCCGAGAAGCCGTTCGGCACCGTCCTGCACGACGACATCACCGGTCCGTTGCAGCTCAACCGCACCGGCTACACCAACGGTTACCCGCCGTCGGGGTACGCCAAGGGTTACCTCAAGCCCGGCACCCCGGCGTCGCCGATCAACGGCTCCCAGGCGAACGCCGCCGGCGGCGTGTACTCCACCGTGGACGACCTCAGCCGCTGGGACCGGGCGTTCGGCGCCGACAAGGTCGCGCCCGCCTCGACGGTCAAGGAGGCGCTCAGCCCGCAGGCGCGCTGCCCGTCCGGCGGCTGCCTCGACTCCCCCTCCAGCGCGTACGGCTTCGGCTGGCTCATCGACAAGCTGGACGGCCACCGCTACGTCTACCATCCGGGCCTGCTGCAGGGGTATCACACGAGCAACGGCTACCTGCCCGACGACGACATCGCGGTCGTCGTGCTCAGCAACGTCCAGACCACCGACGTCAACGGCATCAACCGCCACCTCGCCAAGATGGCGCTGACCGGCTGAGCCCGCCGTGGACCGTCGTTCGCCGGCCGTCCGTGGGGGCGGGCGACGCCACGTTCACGGGGGAGGAAACGAATGTCCGCGACCGCCATCGCCGGGGTCGAGGTGCCCGGCTCGCCCCTGGCACGCGACCTCACCACACTGCTGCGGGACTCCGCGACCGACCTGATCTACCACCATTCCCGCCGGGTGTTCCTCTGGGGCTCACTCCGCGGGCGCCGGCGCGGCCTGACGTACGACCCGGAGCTGCTCTACGCCGGAGCGATCTGCCACGATCTCGGGCTGACCGGCCGGTTCGCCGAGTCCCGGCAGCGCTTCGAGCTCGACGGCGCGGACGAGGCACGCCGCGTCCTCCTCGACCACGGCGTGCCGCCGGAGCGCGCCGACCTGGTGTGGCAGGGCATCGCGCTGCACACGACCCCGGAGGTCCCCTGGCGCATGGCGCCCGAGGTCGCCCTCGTCACGGCCGGCGTCGAGCTGGACGTGCTCGGGTTCGGCTACGACGAGATCACCGAGGACGAACGCGCCGAGGTCACGGCGGCGCACCCGCGCCCCGACTTCAAACGAGAGATCCTCAAGGCCTTCACCGAGGGGATGGCACACCGCCCCGACAGCACGTTCGGCACGGTGAACGCCGACGTCCTGGCCCACTTCGTCCCGGGTTTCCGGCGCGGCGACTTCGTCGAGACCATCCTGGCCTCGAAGTGGCCCGCGTGACCGGCCGGGCCGAGGACGCCCACCCAATGAACGGCCTCCCCGAACACCTCCCGCGCGGCGCCGAGACCGCGCGCCCAGTGCCTCTCTTCAGGGCGACACCGCCTGCAGACCGTTCTCGATCTTGACGACCGTCGCGAGCTCCCGGCCGCCGTCGCCCAGCGGCTTCACGCGCACCGTGGCGAGCCGCTCGGAGCGGATGAGGACCTCGACCGGCGCGACATCGCCGCCCTCGTGGAGCCAGTACTCCTCCGGCGGCCCGGCCGACGCGGCCCGTTTACGGGCCGGCCCTGGTTCGGCGCGATCGCTCGTCGCCCGCACCGGCTTGACGAACCAGCTACGGGCGCTGCTGGAGGCGCGCTGGCCGGAAGCGGCCCGGCTGTTCGAGAACATCGATGCGAGGAACTCGCTCGCGTTCTTGGACCGGTTTTCGACCCCCCGGGCCGCCGCGCTCCTCGAACGGCTCCGGACCGCGCCTAAGGCCGCCAGCAGGGTCAGCCCCGAGATCGTCGCCGTCATGGTGAACACACAAATCGAGCAGGTCCGTGCAATCGTCGAGGCCATCAAGGGGCTGGAGTCGGCCATCAAGGAGGTCTTGGACGCCCACCCCCATGCGGAGCTGTTCCAGGCACTACCGCGAGTCGGGACGGTGAACCTGGCGCAGATCATCGGAGAGATCGGGCCCATGCTGGAGCGTGGCCTGAACGCTGAGCAGTTTGCGGCCGAGGTCGGCATCGCCCCGGTCACCCGGGTCGGCGGCAAGGTCCACACCGTGGACTTCCGGCACGTCGCCAACCGGGCTGCGCGCAAGGCCCTGCACACGTTCGCCGGCAACAGCGGGCATGACGATCCGTGGGCCGCCGACCTCTACCAACGCGCTCGTGACCGAGGCAAACGCCATCCCCAGACCGTTCGCGTCCTCGGCGGGGGCCGGCTGCGGATCATCCACGCTCGTTTCCGGGACCGCATACCTTACGATCCCGCCGTTCACCACTCTCGCCATCGATCCGCGTCTGCTGGACCATAGGCTTTTCGGTTATGGCGAGGTTCGAGCACGTCAAATCCTCCTTCTGGGGCGCGGGTACGTACGGAGTTCAACCGCCGTTGACCGACGCCCTGATCCACCAGGCCGAAGAACTCCTCTCGGTGAATCTGCCGCCCGAGTTGCTGGAACTGCTGCGCCTGCGCAACGGCGGCCCTGTCTCCGACGCTTGGAGTGCCTTCCCCACCCGGCAGCCCACCTCCTGGAGCCCTGATCACGTCCCCTTCACCGACCTGCACGGCATCGGCCACGACGGACACTCAACGACACTCCTCGACAGCCCCTACCTGACCACCGAATGGGACCTGCCTACCCGGCTCGTGCTGCTCTCCGGCGACGGCCACTACTGGATCGCCCTGGACTACCGCACGCAGCATGAACCGTGCGTCACCTGGTTCGACACCGACCTGGACACGGAACTGCAACTCGCCGCCGGCTTCCGCGCCTTCATCGAAGGACTCATGCCGACCGAAGACCTGGCCGGATCCCGGCCCGCCATTCGACGGAGCTCTCCCATGCGCGGGTCGCTCTAGGCGACCCGGTCACCTTGAGCGTTCCGGACCTGAAGGAGATAGGGGTACAGAGCGGAAGATCTTCTCGGCCTCCTCGAACCGCTCCAGGGTCTCCAGCAGGCGGGCGAGGTAGTACCGGGCCCGCCCGTAGCCCGCGTCGGCGGCCTTCCGCAGCCACCGCTCCGCCTCGGCCGCGTCCCCCCGGTTCCGCCGCGTGATCCCCAGGTTGTACATCGCCACGGCGAGCCCCGCCTCGGCCGCCTTCCGATACCAGTCCTCGGCGCTCACCTCGTCTCCCTGACGATCCAGCGAGCGGCCGTAGCGGTTCATCGCGTCCACGTCCCCGCTCCTGGCCGCCCGGTGGAACAGGCCTTCGGCCTCGTCGGGCCTGCCCAGATCCACCAGAGTGAGCCCGAGGCCGTAGGCCGCCCACATGTGGTCGGCATCGGCGGCCTTGCGGAACCACCCCTCGGCCTCGGCCTGGTTTCCACGCCGGTACAGCATGTTGGCGAAGTTGTAGGCGCCGCTGACGTCCCCTGCGGTGGCGGCCTTGCGATACCACTCCTCGGCCCTCGCGAGATCTCCCCGCTTCTCCCACCGGACGCCGTACCGGTTCATCGCCTCGGCGTTCCCCGCCTCGGCGGCCACGCCGAAAAGCCTCTCCGCCGCGGAGAGATCGCCCTGATCGGCGTGTTCGATCCCCCGGCGCAGCGCCTCGTCAGGTGTCATGGGCGCCAACCTAACAGACAGAGATGTCTTTATAAGCGGGCACGAGAGCCGGCCGGCCCCACGGCCCTAACGATGCGCGCGGAGACCGTCGAAGACGACGTTCAGGGCGCGGTCGCGGACCTCGACGTCGGCGCGTTCGGCGGCCTGCGAGGCGCCCACCAGCAGCGTCATCACCTCCGGCAGGCCCACGTCGCCGCGGACCGCCCCGGCCTCCTGCGCACGGGAGAGCAGCGTGGCGAGGGCCTGCTTCAGCCCCTGACCGGTCTCGGCCGCCGCGTCACGTACGTCCACGCCCGCCTCCGTCAGTGCCGCCGAGAGGGCGTTCTTGGTCGCGGCGTGGCCGACCACGCGGGTGAAGAAGGCGAAGAACGCCACCCCCGGGTCGTCGGCGGAGGCCAGCGCCCCGGCCTCCTCGGCCAGTTTGCGCAGGCGGGACACGTACACCGCCTCCAGGAGCGTCTCCTTGGTCGGGAAGTGCCGGAAGACCGTCCCGATGCCCACGCCCGCGGCGCGCGCGACCTCCTCGGTGGACGCGGTCGTCCCGCGTGCGTCGAACACCGCCTCGGCCGCCTCGAGGACCTTGAGCCGGTTGCGCACCGCGTCGGCGCGCGGCGGGCGGCCGGTCCGCGGCTGCGTCACCGCCACTCCTTCATTGACAAGTGGAGTCTCCGCTCCGTATGGTCCGGAACTAATCGGAGCAATGACTCCGATTATGCGCTCTCGTCGTACTCCAAGGAGTTTCCCATGTCCGAAACCACTCCACGTGCGGTGTTCGAACGCCTCAGCCAGGGCATCTCGGCGGGGCGGTGGCACGACCTCGCCGACCTGTACGCCGAGGACGCCGTGGTCGAGCAGCCTCTCGTCTCCACCGCCCCCGGCCGCATCGAGGGCCGCGAGACCATCCGCGCGCACTTCGCCGGCGCCGCCGCCATGGGGCTGAGGCTCGTCGCCCGCGACGTGGTGATCCACGAGACGGCCGACCCCGAGGTGGTCGTGGCGGAGTTCACCTACGAGATCACCGGCCGCGAGGGCACCACGACGGCCGCCAACATCCAGGTCCTCCGCGTCCGCGACGGTCTGATCACGGCCACCCGCGACTACCACGACCACCTGGCGATCGCCCGCGTGACCGGCGGGCTGCCCGCCCTGCTCGCGGCGGCCGGCGGTGCGGCCGCATGACGCCGCGCGAGGTCTTCGAGCGCCTCGTCGACGGGGTGACGCACGGCCGGTGGGAGGAACTGCCCGCCCTGTACGCCGAGGACACCTTCGTGACCCACCCGTTCAGCCCCGCCGGCGAGCCGCTGGCCGGACGCGAGGCGCTCCGGCGTCACTTCGCCGCGGGCGCCGGCCTGGGCGTCACGATGACCGCCCGCGACGTCGTCGTCCACGAGACGACCGACCCGGAGGTGATCATCGGCGAGTTCGCGTACGAGGGCCGGGTCACCGCCACCGGCCGGCCGTTCACCGTGCCGAACGTCTTCGTGCTCCGCGTACGCGACGGGCTGATCGTCGAATCCCGCGACTACGCCGACCACGTCGCCTTCGCCGCCGCCACCGGACGCCTCGGCTCGCTGGCCGGCGAGGTCAGCGCCGAGCCCGCCAGCGGCTGACCAGGTCGCGTTCGCCGTCGGCGGTCAGCGAGCCGCGCAGCCGTACGCGGGCGAGGCCGCCGTCGGGGTAGATGTCGACGCGGGCATGCGTCATCGGACGGCCGGCGTCGAGGCGGAACCGGTGCGCGGTGTCGGGCTGCAACCGGGTGCGCGGCAGCACGTCGAACCACGCCGCGTCGTCCTCCAGCGGGGCCGTGCGCGCGTCCGCGCCCCGGATCCGCGCCTCCCCCGGCGCGTTGTACCGCAGGTTCGCGGTGTCCAGCTCGGCCAGTTCGACGACGCCCGGCCCGGCCAGGCGCAGGATCACCCAGTCGTTGCCCTCGTCACGGCGGCGCGCGGTCTCCCAGCCCTCGGCCTGGTGCCGGGCGAGACCGGGCATGATGAGGTTCGTCGGCGAGGAGTAGAACATGTCGGAGCAGCCGACGACGGCGGCGCCGTTGGCGAGCGCGGCCAGGTCGACGGTCAGCCCGGTGAGCAGCCGCGGGTCCGGCACGACCGCACCGTGCACCCGCAGCCGGGCCACGCCGCCGTCGGGGAAGATGTTCAGGCGCACGTGGGTGAAACGCCGCTCGTCCGCGACCGCGAACCCCCGCGCCGCGTCGCCGGTCAGCCGGCTCTTGGGCACGATCTCGGTCCAGCCCGTCAGCTCCCCGGCGGACGGGTACCCCTCGGCCGTACACGCCTCCACCATCGCCTGCGGCGGATAGTTGCCCTTGAACCAGGCGGTGTCGACGACCACGCCACGGATCACGCCCGGCAGGCCGAGCCGGACGATCGCCCAGTCGTGACCCGGCGAGCGGCGCCGCCGGGTCTCCCAGCCGTCGTACTCCTGGCCCTTCGCGCCGAAGGTCTGCTCGCGGAAGCCGGCCGGGCCGGGGTTGATGAGGTTCTCCTTGGCGGCGAACGACTCGTCGCTCGCCGCCATCACCGTGCCGCCGAGCGTACGCAGGGCGAGGTCCGGCAGGGAGTCGAAGGTCATGAGCCCCCTCCGTCAGAGGGAACGGCCGTCGGGACGCGCCCCCGGCTCCACTCGGTCATGGTCGCCTCCTCAGCAGCCGGCCGTGCCCGGGCGTCTCGCCGCGCAGCCACATCCTGTCCACCACTCCGGTCAGGCCCATCCCCGCGTACGGCGTGACGGGGTGCCGCTGACGCAGCGCGCCGGGGGTGACGACGAAGCTCCGGTCGGGGTCGAAGGCGACGAGGTCGGCGTCGTACCCCTCCTCGATGCGGCCCTTGCCGGTGAGCCCGGTCAGCTCCGCCGGGCCGGCGGCCATCCAGCGCGCGACGTCGGGCAGGCCGTGGCCGCGGGCGCGCGCCGCGGTCCAGATCACCGGCAGGCCGAGCTGCAGCGACGAGATCCCGCCCCAGGCGGTGTCGAACCCGCCCTTCTTCAGCTCCGGCACGCACGGCGAGTGGTCGGAGACGACGCAGCCGATCAGCCCGTCCGCCAGCCCGCGCCACAGCCCCTCACGGTTCTCCGCGTCCCGGATGGGCGGGCAGCACTTGAACTCGGTGCCGCCCTCGGGCACCTCCTCCGCGGTGAGGGCGAGGTAGTGCGGGCAGGTCTCGGCACTGATCCGCGCGCCCCGGCCCCGCCATTCGGCGAGCAGCGGGAGCGACCCGGCGTCGGACAGGTGCACGATGTGCGCGCGGCAGCCGGTCTCGGCGGCGAGCCGGGCGAC
>NZ_JBHLZP010000271.1:0-11075 GCF_042429965.1 Actinoallomurus acaciae | reverse complement strand
GAGGGCACCCAGCAGCGCCTCACGTGCCGCAGGGTGCAGGGGTTCGGTGGACGCGGCGTCGAAGTAGGCCACGAGTACGACAGTAACGGGGGTACCACCGAGGTGTCCGGGACCCTCCGCTAATGTTTCCCCCACACGTGTGAACATCGATCTGATCGCCCGAGACTCGGGCTTCATCGTGGGAAGGCAATCCGTGAGTCCGACCCGCCGTAGAGAGCGGCGCACGCCTGCGAGCGCGGGCGTGCCCGGCGCGCGCCGACGCCTGCTGACGGGCGCCGCGGCGCTGTCGGCGCTGGCGTTCGCCGCGACGGCGTGCTCCGCCGAGAAAGTGCGCCTCGGCCTGCCGACGCCGGTCACCGAGCAGGGCAAGCGCGTCCTGACCCTGTGGCAGGGGTCCTGGATCGCAGCGCTGGCCGTCGGCGCCCTCGTCTGGGGCTTGATCATTTGGGCGGTGCTCTTCCACCGCAAGCGGTCCGATCAGCTGCCGCCGCAGGTTCGCTACAACCTGCCGATCGAGATGCTGTACACCGTCGTCCCGTTCATCATCGTCGCGGTGCTGTTCTACTTCACCGCGCGCGACGAGACGTATCTCGAGAAGCTGACACCGGCGTCCCAGTCCAGTGACGTGACGCTCGTCAACGTGACGGCGTTCCAGTGGAGCTGGCAGTTCGACTACCCGCAGTACCACACGCGGTCCATCGTCGGTCAGCCCGTCTCGCCCGACGACCCGCACAAGCCGACGTTCGAGATCCCGGTCGGCAAGAAGGTGCGGTTCCACCTGGTGTCCAAGGACGTCATCCACTCCTTCTGGGTTCCGTCCTTCATCTTCAAGCGGGACATCATCCCGGGGGCCAAGTCCGGCCAGGACTTCGAGATCACCCCCACCAAGACGGGCACGTACGAGGGACGCTGCGCCGAACTCTGCGGTGTCGAGCACGGCCGGATGCTCTTCCAGGTGAAGATCGTCCCGCAGGCCGAGTTCGAGCAGTTCGTCTCCAGCCATGGCGGGAGCATGAAGTGACCACCACCATCTCTCAGCCGACCTCGTCGGCGGCGAACGCTCCCCGGCGCACGAGCAAGGGCCGGATCATCGCGTCCTGGATGTCGTCCACGGACCACAAGGTGATCGGGTACATGTACCTGATCACGTCGTTCGTGTTCTTCGGCATCGGCGGCATCCTGGCCCTGGTCATGCGCGCCGAACTGGCCCGGCCGGGCCTGCAGTTCGTCAGCGAGGAGCAGTTCAACCAGCTCTTCACGATGCACGGCACGATCATGCTGCTGCTGTTCGCGACGCCGCTGTTCGTCGGGTTCGGCAACGTGATCATGCCGCTGCAGATCGGTTCGCCCGACGTGGCGTTCCCCCGCATGAACATGTTCAGCTTCTACCTGTTCCTGTTCGGCGGTCTGATCACGATCAGCGGGTTCCTGACCCCGGGCGGTGCCGCGAGCTTCGGCTGGTACGCCTACTCGCCGCTGTCGAACGCCATCCGCTCACCCGAGGTCGGCGGCGACCTGTGGATCATGGGTCTGGTGCTGTCCGGCCTGGGCACGATCCTCGGCGGCGTCAACTTCGTCACCACGATCTTCTGCATGCGGGCGCCGGGGATGACGATGTTCCGGATGCCGATCTTCACGTGGAACATCCTGCTCACGTCGGTCCTCGTGCTCATGGCCTTCCCGGTGCTGGCCGCCGCGCTGCTGGCGCTGGAGGCCGACCGAAAGCTCGGCGCGCACGTCTTCGACGCCGCCAACGGCGGCGCGATGCTCTGGCAACACCTCTTCTGGTTCTTCGGCCATCCCGAGGTGTACATCGTCGCGTTGCCGTTCTTCGGGATCATCACCGAGATCCTGCCGGTGTTCTCCCGCAAGCCGGTCTTCGGCTACATCGGCCTCGTCAGCGCGACCGTCGCCATCGCCGGCCTGTCCGTGACCGTGTGGGCGCACCACATGTTCCCGACCGGTCAGGTGCTGCTGCCGTTCTTCTCGTTCATGACGTTCCTCATCGCGGTCCCGACCGGGGTGAAGTTCTTCAACTGGGTCGGCACGATCTGGCGAGGGCAACTGACGTTCGAGACACCGATGCTGTGGTCGCTGGGCTTCCTGGTGACGTTCCTGTTCGGCGGCCTGACCGGCATCATCCTGGCCTCGCCGCCGCTGGACTTCCACCTCAACGACAGCTACTTCGTCGTCGCGCACTTCCACTACGTGCTGTTCGGCACGGTGGTGTTCGCGATGTTCGCCGGCTTCTACTTCTGGTGGCCGAAGATGACGGGGAAGAAGCTCAACGAGTTCTGGGGCAAGGTCCACTTCTGGCTGCTGTTCATCGGCTTCCACACGACCTTCCTGGTCCAGCACTGGCTGGGCGCCGAGGGCATGCAGCGGCGCGTCCCCGACTACGCCAAGCAGTTCACCGGCCTCAACGAGGTGTCCAGCATCGGCGCGCTGATCCTGGCGATCTCGATGCTGCCGTTCCTGTGGAACGTCTACATCACCTGGCGCAACGGCGAGCGGGTCTACGTCGATGACCCGTGGGGCTTCGGCAACTCACTCGAGTGGGCGACGTCCTGCCCGCCGCCGCGGCACAACTTCACCGCGATCCCGCGGATCCGCTCCGAGCGGCCCGCGTTCGATCTGCACTATCCGCACACCGACGCCAAGCCCGCCGTGACGGCCGGTGCCGGAACGGAGGACTGACGATGAAGGTCGAAGGCTACCTGTTCGTCGGCTGCGCGCTGTTCTTCGCGGTGATGGACGTCATCTACTGGCTGTGGTCGCACGACCCGACCGGCACCACCGCCCTGGCCCTGACCGTGGGCCTGGCCGGCCTGGTCGGCTTCTACCTGCTGTTCACCGGCCGCCGCGTGGGACCGCGGCCGGAGGACGACAAGGAGGGCGAGATCGCCGACGGCGCCGGCGAGCTGGGCTTCTTCAGCCCGCACAGCTGGTGGCCGCTGTTCGCCGCGCTCGCCGCGGGCACGGCGTCCCTCGGCGTCGTCATCGGCTGGTGGATGCTGATGATCGGCATGCTCGCGGTGGTACTGGCCGCGATCGGGTTCGTGTTCGAGTACTACCGGGGTCACTTCTCTCACTGAGAAACCCCAAGGATCGGTCACGAGGGCCGGTGTCGCCGAGAGGCGGCGCCGGCCCTCGTCGCATACTCGGCACGAACACTCACAGGTGGGGGTGCGTATGTGGCGAGGTGCGTCCGCCGTCGGCGTGCTCCCGCTCGCCCTGCTGCTCGGAGCCTGCGCGCACCGCACGCCCGTGCGCCCGCCAGCCGCGGTGACGGTCCTGCCGGCGCAGGGAGCGGGCGCCGTGCCGCCCGACGCCCCGGTGAGCGTCCGGGTACGCGACGGCCGGATCCGTTCGGTCACGCTGGCCGACGGCGGACGGCTGGAGGGGCGGACCAGCGCCGACGGGACCGTGTGGTGGCCACGCTGGGCGCTGAGCCCGGGCCGCTCGTACACGCTCGTCGTCACGGTCGCGGGCGCGGACGGCCACGTGGGCTCGGTACGGAGCACCTTCCGTACGCGCCGGGTGGCCCACACGATCGGCGCGACCGTCGCCGCCCCGCAGCCGGGCACCACGGTCGGGGTGGGAATGCCGATCATCCTGCGCTTCACCGAGCCGGTGCGGAACCGCGCCGCCATCGAGCGTTCCCTGGCCCTGTGGACGTCGACACCGGTGATCGGCGCCTGGCACTGGACGTCTCCGTCGGAGGTGATCTACCGCCCGCGCGTGTACTGGCCGGCGCACACACGCGTACGTCTGCTGGCGCATCTGTCGGGCCTGCGGCTGACGGGGGCCGCGTACGGCGCTGAGGACCTCGTCAGGGACTTCTCGGTCGGTGACGCGCACATCACCGTGGCCAACGCCCGCAGCCATGAGCAGGAGGTCCGGGTGAACGGCCGCGACGCCCGCCGGATGCCGATCAGCATGGGGAAGGGGACGCGGCTCAAGTACACGACGACGAGCGGCATCCACCTGACCATGGAGAAGAACCACCACATGGTGATGGACTCGGCGACGGTCGGCTGCCCGCCGGGCTGCCCGGACCACTACCGGCACGACGTCTACTACGCCGTCCGGATCTCCGACAGCGGCGAGTACGAGCACAGCGCACCGTGGTCGGTGGGAGACCAGGGCAGCCGCAACGTGAGCCACGGCTGCATCAACCTGGGCCCACGCGACGCCCGCTGGTTCTTCCACCACACGCAGCCGGGGGACGTGGTACAGGTCACGGGCACCCGCCGGCGCCTCGCCCCGGGGAACGGCTGGGGCTTTTGGCAACTGTCCTGGCCGGAGTGGCTGGCCGGGAGCCAACTGGGCCCGTCGTACGGCCAGGGCATGCCCGCCCCACCCCAGCCACCCACCCTCATGCCCAGGTGAGATGGTTCCGTTCGCGTTGACGCCGAGGTGAACGACGGCCGGGTGAAGGATGGCGCTTGCGTTGTTGCCCTGCCGAACGATGGCCGCTTGCCTCGGGGCAGGGGGCCAGGCGCTGGGTGGGCTCGGTCCAGAAGGGTGTGCCCGTCGGTCGTTCGTCGGCCCCACGGTTGTTCACCATTGTCGCCGAGGTGATTGGCGATAGGGATTGGGATGCTGACGCGTCGCGGTGGGTTCTCACGCTGCGGGGGACCCGCCCCGACCGCAGGGGCCGCGGACATCCTTCGGCCCGTACCCGGCGGTCCTGGCCTTGGTGAGCGGCGTAGGCCACGACTCCGGACTCCGAGATCATCGTGGTCGGGTTGATGACCGCCCGAGCATGTGGGGCGGGAGGAATGTCTGTCGGCTCGGTCCGGGGGCGCCGAGGCTCCGGCCACGGCCGATGGCCTTCGCGTCTCGTGGTCGGCTCTCCGGCCGGTCCGAGACGGCGAGGGGCCCGTGTCGCGATCAGCAAGGCCGCGGTGAGGGGCGATCGCCCTCAGGGCGTGCGTACGTCGCTTTCCGAGGGAGGCTCGGGTCAGGCGGCCAGGCGCTGGGTCAGTTCGGTCCAGCGGGTCAGCAGGGCCGCGGCGTGGCCGGAGTCGATCGCCTCGAGGGCGCGCGTGTACGCCGCTCTCATGGCCTGCGTGAGCCGCTCCGCGGGCGGGGTGCCCTCGGCGGCCACGAGGGCCGCGGCGGCGTTGAGGGCCACGATGTCGCGCACCGGGCCCGTCTCCCCGGCCAGCACCGCGTGTGCCACGCGGGCGTTGTGGCGGGCGTCCGCGCCGCGGAGGTCGGCCGGGGTCGCGCGGGGGATGCCCAGGTCGGCCGGGTCGAAGGCGGTCTCGGTCGCGGTGCCGTCGCGGACCACCCAGACGGCCGACGTCGAGGTCGTGGTCAGCTCGTCCAGGCCGTCGTCGCCGCGGAACACCAGCGACGAGCAGCCGCGTTCGGCGAAGACGCCCGCGATGACGCCCGCCATGCGGGGGTGGAACACGCCGACGGCCTGGGCGGTGGGGCGGGCCGGGTTGGCCAGCGGGCCCAGGAAGTTGAAGATCGTCGGGGTGCCCAGCTCGCTGCGCGTACGAGCCGTGTGCCTCAGGGCCGGGTGGTACAGGGGCGCGAAGCAGAACGTGATGCCGATCTCCTCGGCGACCCGGGCCGCGGCCTCGGGCGACAGGCTGATCGCGACGCCGAGCTCTTCGAGCAGGTCGGCGGCGCCGCAGGAGGAGGACGCGGCCCGGTTGCCGTGCTTGACCATCCGTGCGCCGGCGGAGGCGGCGACGATCGCGCCCATGGTGGAGATGTTGACCGTGTGGGCCTGGTCGCCGCCCGTGCCGACGAGGTCGACCGCCGGGCCGGGCACCGTGATCGGTGTGGCGTGGGCCAGCATGCCCGTCGCGAGGCCGGTGACCTCCGCGACCGTCTCACCCTTCGCCCGGAGCGCCACGGCGAAGCCCGCGATCTGAACGTCGCTGGCCTGCCCCGACATGATCTCCTGCATCGCCCAAGTGGTCTCCTCCGCCGACAGCGACTGCCGGTTGAGCAGCGCGTCGATCAGGGCGGGCCACGTCGTACGCGGGTCCATCCGGACGCTCCCTGGGGCTATCGGGTCTATCGGCGGGACAACTCGGAGCCGGAACCGGTCAGCCGCTTGCGCACCAGCTCGGCGACGCCCTCGGCGAGGGCGACCGAGTCGATGGGCAGGCTCGCCACGGCGTCGGCGCGCGACCAGGTGGCCAGCCACCCGTCGTCGCGGCGGGCGATGAGGACCATGATCGGCGGGCAGTTGTAGATCTCGTCCTTGGCCTGGCGGCAGATGCCCATGCCGCCGGCGGGCCGTGCCTCGCCGTCGAGCACGGCCACGTCGATGTCGCCCTTGTCGAGGCGGGCGAAGACCGCGGGCTCGGTGGCGATCTCGACGTACTCCACCTCGGGGAGTCCCGCGGCGGGCCGGCGGCCGATCGCCAGGCGTACCTGCGCACGGGTGTTCGCGTCGTGGCTGTAAACAAGGATCTTCATCGTGAACCGGCGCGGAGGCCCCGGCGGTCAGGCCGGGGAGGGACTGCGCCTCCCCCTTCCGAAAGGACATGGTCACGCCGCCGCACTGCCGGCGCCTGCGAGCCGGGTGATCATCGATCGGGCGATGAGACCCCGCGCACGTAGCGATGTTACCGGGCGCGACGCGGCCCGTACGACCGGTCGGGGCGAGGAGCTGCTGGAGACGGCGTGTTCCGGCGGAAACCGCCTGGAAGAGGCCTCGTGGTGAAGATCGGGGCGCGCCTGATGGGGGGTCCTGCGTCACCTACTCGGCAGGTGCCGTAATAATGCTTGCCGTGGCAACAGTATCCGCGACTGACAGCGCACCCCGCACCCGCGCCAACCGGCCCAACCTCGTGAGCGTGGGCACGATCGTGTGGCTGTCGTCCGAGCTCATGTTCTTCGCGGCGCTGTTCGCGATGTACTTCACCATCCGGTCGGTGACCACCGGAGACGGTGGCAAGTGGCCGAATGCGCACCTCGACATTCCGTATGCCTCGGTGAACACCTTCATCCTGCTGATGTCCAGTGTGACGTGCCAGCTGGGCGTGTTCGCGGCCGAGCGCGGTCAGGTCGGGCGGCTGGGAAGCATCGTGAACATGCGCAAGTGGGGCCTGCGCGAGTGGTACTTCTTGTCGTTCCTCATGGGCGCGGTGTTCGTCGCCGGGCAGCTCAACGAATACCGCACGCTGATCCATGAGGGCACCACGATCTCGTCGAGCGCGTACGGATCGGTCTTCTACCTGACCACGGGCTTCCACGGTCTGCACGTGACCGGTGGCCTCATCGCGTTCCTGTTCATGCTCGGGCGGACGTACGCCGCGAAGCGCTGGACGCACGAGCAGGCGACCAGCGCCATCGTCGTGTCCTACTACTGGCACTTCGTCGACGCGGTGTGGGTCGGGCTGTTCTTCACGATTTACATCATCGAGCTGTTGCAATGATCCAGATGGGACCCTCTTCCGTGAAATGGTTCACCGCATGGCGCCGGCGCCCGTGGGCGGGCTACGCCGTCGTGCTGGCCGCGCTCGCGATCATCGCTGTCGCGTACGCCGGTGTCTCCTCGGGAGGCGATCGCGCGCAGGCGTCTGACACCCAGGCGTCGGCGCAGGACATCGCCAAGGGCAAGGAGCTTTTCAACCAGACCTGCTCGAGCTGCCACGGCGCCAACGCCCAGGGCACGCGCACCGCGCCCAGCCTGATCGGCGTCGGCGCCGCGTCCGTGGACTTCCAGGTCGGCACCGGCCGGATGCCCGCCATGAACCCCGGCGCGCAGATCCCGCGCAAGAAGCCGGTCTTCAACGAGGAGCAGACCCGCCAGATCGCGGCGTACATCGCCTCGCTCGGCGGCGGGCCGGCGATCCCCTCCGGCGACCAGGTCGACCCGAAGACCGGAGACGCCGCCCTCGGCGGCAAGCTCTTCCGCGCCAACTGCGCCCAGTGCCACAACTTCGCCGGGTCCGGTGGAGCGCTGACGGGCGGCAAGTACGCCCCGCCGCTGGACAAGGCGACGCCCACGCAGATCTACGAGGCCATGGTGACCGGCCCGCAGGCGATGCCGGTCTTCAACGACACGACCATCACGCCGGAGCAGAAGCGCGCGATCATCGCGTACGTCACGCAGACCCGCAGTGAGGTGAACCCGGGTGGCAGCGGCCTGGGCCGTGTCGGCCCGGTGGCCGAAGGCCTCGTCGGCTGGCTGGTCGGGATCGGTCTGATGGTCGTCGCAGCCGCGTGGCTCACTGCCAGGAAGCCCAAGAAGAAGCACAATGACTGACAACAACGAGACCAGCGGCGCGACTCCGGAAGAGGAGGGTCGCGTGCCCAAGCGCGTGATCGGCACTCCGCCGCCGACCGGCACCCAGGCGCTGCTTCCCGAGGACGAGTCCAAGCAGGGCGGCAGTGGCTACGTGCTCGACGAGACGAAGGCGCGCAAGGCCGAGCGCGTCGCGGCCGCCTTCTTCACGCTGAGCTTCCTGGCCGGCATCGCGTTCATCGTGTTCTACGCGGTCTGGCCGGGCCACGTGGGCAACATCGACCGGGCCGCCCGGTCGAACTACACCCTCGGCACCGCGCTGACCGTGGTCTTCCTCGGCCTCGCGGTCGGGATGACCATCTGGGTGCGCCACCTGGTGACCACCAAGGAGATCATCCAGGAGCGGCACCCGATCTCCTCGAAGCCGGAGGACCGCGAGGTCTTCAACCAGTACTTCCAGGAGGGCACGGAGGAGAGCGGGCTGCTCAAGCGCCGCCTCCTGCGCCGTACGCTGCTGCTCGCCGCCGCGCCGCTCGGCCTGCTTCCGCTCATCCTGCTGCGCGACCTCGGTCCGCTGCCGGAGAAGAAGCTGCGCCACACCGCGTGGAAGGCGGGCACCCGTCTCGTCGTCGACGGCACCGGCCAGCCGCTGAAGGCGGCCGACTTCGACTCTCCGGGCGGCATCATCACGGTCGTCCCGCAGGGCGCGGAGGACAACCTCGACGAGATCGCGACGAGCACGGTCCTGCTGCTGAACCTCCCGGAGGACCAGGTCAAGGTCAAGAAGGGCCGGGAGAACTGGCACGTCGGCGGCATCGTCGCCTACTCCAAGATCTGCACGCACGTGGGCTGCCCGGCGGCCCTGTACGAGCAGACCACCCACCACATCCTGTGCCCGTGCCACCAGTCGACCTTCGACGCGCTCGACAGCGCCAAGGTCATCTTCGGCCCGGCGGCCCGGCCGCTTCCCCAGTTGCCCATCGGCGTCGACTCCGAGGGATATCTGATCGCCACGAGCGACTTCCACGAGCCGGTCGGCCCGAGCTTCTGGGAACGCGGGAGGCCGAAGGCATGAACGACATGACCCTCACCCCTGCACGCGTCCGATGCGACGGCTCGCGCCCTTCACCGATCGGTGAACCGCGCGGCGAGCGAGGAGCGGTGAAATGAGTACGACGACACCTCCCAAGGCCATCGACGGCGCCATCGGTTTCGCCGACGAGCGCTTCGCCACCGCCGGGTTCCTCCGCGGCAAGATGAAGAAGGTCTTCCCCGACCACTGGTCGTTCATGCTGGGCGAGATCGCGCTGTACTCGTTCATCATCCTGCTGCTCAGCGGGACCTTCCTCACGCTGTGGTTCAAGCCGAGCATGTCCGAGGTCGTGTACCACGGCAGCTACACGAAGCTCAACGGCGTCAGCATGAGCGAGGCGTACAGCTCGACGCTGCACATCAGCTTCGATGTCCGCGGCGGCCTGCTCATGCGCCAGATCCACCACTGGTCGGCGATCCTGTTCCTCGGGTCGATCATGGCGCACATGCTCCGGGTCTTCTTCACCGGCGCCTACCGCAAGCCGCGTGAGATCAACTGGCTCATCGGCATCACGATGTTCACCGTGGCCATCCTCGAGGGCCTGTTCGGTTACTCCCTGCCGGACGACCTGCTGTCCGGCACGGGTCTGCGCATCACCCAGGGCGTGCTGCAGTCGATCCCGATCGTCGGCAGCTACCTGTACTTCTTCGCCTTCGGGGGCTCGTTCCCCGGGCACGACTTCATCCCACGGCTCTACACCGTGCACGT
This sequence comes from Actinoallomurus acaciae, assembly GCF_042429965.1. NCBI lineage: Bacteria > Bacillati > Actinomycetota > Actinomycetes > Streptosporangiales > Thermomonosporaceae > Actinoallomurus > Actinoallomurus acaciae. Next base: position 1,050 of record NZ_JBHLZP010000271.1, on the reverse strand, counting down.
GCTCCTCATCCCGGGCATCCTGCTGGCGCTCGTCGGGGCGCACTTCATGATCCTGTGGTTCCAGGGGCACACGCAGTACCCGGGCAAGAACCGGGCGGAGAAGTCCGTGCTGGGCAAGCCGTTCTACCCGGTGTTCCTCATCAAGACCACCGCGTTCTTCGTCTTCACCTTCATGGTCGTCGCCCTCCTGGGGACGTTCGCCCAGATCAACCCGATCTGGCTGTTCGGCCCGTACACCCCGGACTCCATCACGGCCGGTTCGCAGCCCGACTTCTACATGGGCTTCCTCGAGGGCGCGCTGCGCATCATGCCCAACTGGGAGACGAACCTGTGGGGCCACACGGTCTCCTGGAACGTCCTGGTGCCGGCGCTCGTACCACTGGGCCTGATCATGACGGGCGCCGCCGTGTGGCCGTTCATCGAGCAGTGGGCGACCGGTGACCGGCGCATCCACCACATCGCCGACCGGCCGCGCAACGCGCCGTTCCGCACCGCGGTCGGCATGGCCACCGTCGCCTTCTACGGGCTGCTGTGGCTGGCGGGCGGCAACGACGTCCTGGCCGACAAGTTCCACATCTCGCTGTACCAGACGACGTGGTTCTTCCGGTTCGCGGTCTTCATCGGCCCGGCCATCGCCTACATCGTGACGAAGCGGATCTGCCTGGGCCTGCAGCGCAAGGACGCCGAGGAGTACGAGCACGGCGTCGAGTCCGGCATCATCAAGATGCTGCCGAGCGGCGAGTTCATCGAGGTCCACGAGCCGGTCAAGGAGGCGGCCGAGGCGGTCCTGAGCGCCAAGCCGGCCGCCCCCGCGCTCGTCTCGGGCGAGGAGGAGGACGAGAACGGCATCCCGTCGCCGGCCTCCCGCGGCCCGCTGGGCCGGGCCCGCCGGGCGCTCAACGGCGCCTTTGCCGCCGACGACATCCCGATCGGCAACGGCCACGCCGACGGCAACGGTCACGGGGCCGCGCCGGAGGACGCCGACGGTCACGCCGAGACCGAGGGCGGCGACCACAAGGAGCTGAGCCGGGGCTGACCGGCACCGCGACG